>QIFF01000016.1 GCA_003230635.1 bacterium
TGCGAAAAATTTAACCGCAGGCATATGTTTGATATTCCGAGGATTAAATTTTGAGTATAACGCAGATATTGGGCGAAAAGGCCATTTTTCATGGTGCCCTCATTTCTTGCCGAACCAACGCTTCTTGGGGGCGGGTATTTGTTTGTTCTTGCTGCCCAACTTGGGGGTGACAATTCCTGCGGAGACCACCAGCTTCAGACCTTCTTCCACCGTCATGGTGAGGGGGATGATGTCTGTTTTGGCTATCATGATCAGCATGCCGGAGGTGGGATTAGGGGTGGTAGGGATAAAGACATTGATTACTTCTTCTTTAGTAACTTTCTGGGGTTCACCTGTACTTTCACAGGTAACAAAACCCAGGGAATACAGACCCTTGCGCGGGTATTCCACCAGCACCACTTTGTTAAGTCCACCCTGGCTGGCGCCGACTACGGAGATGGTTTCAAAGAATTGCTTGGAAGCGATATAGACGTTGCGCACCAGGGGGATGCGGGAAAGAACGGCGTCCACCACCTCCACCAGCTTCTTGCCCACTATGTTGGTCACAAAAAGCCCGACCAGGAAAATCAAAATTATGGTAGCCACGATCCCCAGCCCCGGGATATAGGTTACCTGTTTGGAATAGGAAAGTTGTTCCAAAAAATGGATAATTAAGGGCTGAAAAAAGGCGTCCGCTTTTTCAAATAAAAATTTAAACAGGACATAGGTAATAGTCAGGGGTAAAATCGTCAAGATTCCGGCGATAAATACCCTTTGCAGTTTTGAGCGTACGTTAGCCCACATAGCTAGTCTCCCGTCAAATACTGGGCTTTTAATTTAAACAAGCGCCGGAGCGATTCTTCCAGACGGCCAGCGGATAATGCCCCGCTTTCCCAGGCGGCCTGCAGACTTTCCAAAACCTGCACCTGGCTGTCGGGCTGGGCGCCAATCAGTAAGAGATCAACCCCGGCCAGCAAAGCGCGGCAAGCCACTGAACCTATATTAGCATTCTTGAGCGCTCCCATCAATAGGTCGTCACTTATTATAATACCATCAAATTCCATTTTTTGCCGCAGTATTTTGTGGAGAATAAAAGGGGAGAGCGTGGCCGGGTTGCTTTTGTCCCAGGCCGGATAAAGCACATGAGCGGTCATTACTGCCGAAAGATTGGCGGCGATGGCGGCTTTGAAGGGGGCTAATTCGCGTTGCTGTAAGGTTTCTTCTGTTACGCTTACTGTGGGTAGGTCTTTATGGGAGTCCAAATCCGTCTGCCCGTGACCCGGAAAATGCTTGCCCACCGCAATCATCCCCTCCTCCTGCATCCCCTTAATCAGGGGCAGGGCCAGTTGGATTACCCGCTGGGGATTACTGCCCAGAGAGCGGTCGCCGATTATGGGATTATGGGGGTTGCTGTTGACATCCAGCAGCGGCGCCATATTCATATTGACTCCTACGGATTTTAGCTCGGCTCCGATAACCTTGCCCAGCCAATAAGCTTGTTCAGAGTCGGAAATCTCGCCGGGCGGTGGTAGAACAGTAAAGTCTTCTTTGAAACGCTGTACCCGTCCCCCCTCGTGGTCGGTGGCGATTAAAAGGGGAATGGGGGGCGAGTGCTCGAGTGCCCAGTTTCGCAAATCAGAGCAAAGCTGTGTTAGCTGCCGGCGATTGACAAAGTTGCGCTCAAATAAAATCACCCCCCCGGGGCGAGTTTTTTGGCAAAAGCGGCGCAACTCGGGAGAAAACTCCGTTCCCTCAAAACCCAGCATTAATAGTTGGCCCAGCTTTGCTTCCAGGGAAAGTTCATCTATCCGCGTCATACTGGTCCTTCGCAATGTGGTCATTCTATGGTTCCCTCTCCCCTGGGGGGAGAGGGCTAGGGGGAGGGGGAGGGGGAGTAATGATGAGGGGGAAGTCCCCCCTCACCTCAATCCTCTCCCCGCTGGGGAGAGGAAGTAACGAATGTGAAACCCGGCTCAATTTTGTCATTCCTGTGCAAACAGGAATCCATTTTTTAAGAGGTCGATGTTTCGTGTCCTCAAGCCGAAACGGATAAGGGGTTCACCCTAAATTGGCCGGGATACTTCGCTGCTTTTGGGGTCTAGTATATCCCGCAGTGCGTCGCCTACAAAGTTAAAGCTCAGCACCACCAGCATAATGGCCAGCCCTGGGAAGATTGACAAATGAGGCGCCAGCAGCAGGAATTGGCGGCCCTCGTTGAGCATGGCGCCCCAACTGGGGGTCGGGGGCTGCACCCCCAGGCCCAGAAAGCTCAGGCCGGCTTCGGCTACAATCGCTCCCGCCAGGCCAAATGTTACCTGGACAATCACCGGGCTGAGGATATTGGGCAGAATGTGGCGCCAGATAATCTGCCCGTTGCTGGTGCCGACCGCCCTGGCCGCTACAATAAATTCCCGTTCCTTCAAGCTCAAAATTTCGCCCCGCACCAGGCGGGCATAGCCCACCCAGCCAATCAGGCACAGGGCCAGAATTACATTGCCCAGGCTGGGGCCCAAAATCGCCATCAGGGCGATTGCCAGCAAGATTCCGGGAAAGGCCAGTAAAATGTCAATCAAGCGCATAATTATTTCGTCCACCAGCCCACCGAAAAACCCGGCGATTGCCCCTACAAGAATCCCTATCAGGGAAGAGACCCCCACCGTAACCACTCCCACCAACAGCGAGATGCGGGCGCCGAAAATGATGCGGCTGTAGATATCGCGCCCCAGCTTGTCCCGCCCCAGGGGGTGCTGACTTGAGGGCGGGGTCAAACCCTGGCTCAAGTCCTGCCGGTTAGGGGAATAAGGGGCCAGCACCGGGGCCAGCAGGGCGCTGGCAAGCAGGATGCCGATAATTCCTATTCCCACCAGGGCCAGTTTGTGTTTAAGTAGTTGGGATAGCATCATATCTATTGCGGGATGCGCAGTTTTTGTCCCGCCCGGATGAAGTTGGAGCGTCCCATGCCGTTGGTCAGGCGCAGCTTTGCCAGGCTGACCCCGTATTTGCGGGCAATGCGCCAAATGGTTTCCCCCTTTTTGACAATATGTGTCTTTTTCTTTTCAGGAGCGGGTTTATCGCCGCCTGTTTGCTTCAGGTAGTCCTTGACCGCCTGGGCCAGTTGGCGCGCCACTTGCTGCTGGAATTTGGGGTTGGCCAGCAGGCGCTCTTCCTTGGGATTGCTGATAAAGGCGATTTCCACCAGTATAGAGGGGGTGGCCGGTGATTTCAAGACAGCAAAGGGGGCGCTGTGCAGCTTTTTGTCCAGGGGGACCTGGGGCAGCGCTTTCAGCCGCTTTAGGGTTGCCTTGGCCAGCTTGATACTGTCGTTGACGCTGGAGGTCTGGAGCATGTCAATTAGAATGGCGTTCAGGGTTTTGTCCCGGCTCAGGGGAACTCCCCCAATCAGGTCGGCGGCATTTTCCTTTTGCGCCAGCAGTTGGGAGGCCTTGTCCGAGGCCCCCTTGGGGGAGAGATAATAGACCGAGGCCCCCCGCAGCTTGGGGGATTTGCTGGCGTTGGCATGAATGCTGATCATCAAGTCCGCTTGATACTTTGCCGCCATTTGGGTGCGTTTGCCCAGAGAGAGGTAATAGTCGCCGCTACGGGTAAGATAAGGGGTGATGCCGGGCTCCCTTTTCAAGAGATAGTGAAGGCGCTGGGCGATACTCAGCACCACCCTCTTTTCCTGCAATCGCAGGCGGCGGCCGACCGCTCCCGGGTCTTCCCCCCCATGACCGGGATCAATCAGCACAATGTGCTGCCCCTTTTGCCTGGCCTTGCCGGCTGATTTGATTTTCCTTTGCCGAATGGCCTTTTTGAGGGGTTTAATTATGTCTATCACCAGGCGGTCAGGCTTGTCCCGGAATTTCTTCAGGCTGAAGACATCGGCCTTGCCCGGAATGAGTAAGTCAATAATGATGCCCAGGGTCTTTTTGTCCTTGGCTTTGATGCGCACCGTGTCGATTAAGCCGTCAGCAATTTTGCGCTGTTTATACCGCAGCACGCTGCGGGTGTCGGCTAATTCCACAATTATATGGCGGGAATCCCCTGCCGGGGAAAGCCGGTATTTAGGCGGGGCGTTCAGGTCAAAAACCAGGCGGGTGTGGTCAGGGGCAGTCCAATGGCGCATCTTTTTCAGCCGGGTTTTGGCCTGGGCAGGTAAAGCCTGGGAAAGGCTGAGCAGGAAAACGATTAATAAAAGGTTTAGCTGTTTGGGTTTCATCATAAGAAAATATACCTGGCTACAAACAATATCGCCAGGACGTGCAGCAGCCAGTTGACCTCCCCGGCCTTGCCCTGGACGGTTTTCAAAAGGCAATAGCTGATAAAGCCCCAGGCAATGCCCTCGGTAATGCTGAAGGTCAGGGGCATGATAAACAGGGTGAGAAAGGCCGGTATGGCCTCGCTGTAATCCTCCCAGGAAATCTTGCGCACCGCCTTGATGATGATGGCCCCGATGATAACCAGGGCCGGGGCGATTACCGGGTACAGGGTTGCTCCCTGCGGGGTTTGATAGCC
>QIFF01000113.1 GCA_003230635.1 bacterium
GTATTTCTCCTCACCGGTAGCGCCGTCCACGAGTAATGTCTTTTTGCCCAATACCGTCTGATCAACATTGCTGTCAGTCGCCTCATGTGCCACCGCTTTCTTCCTCATCGGGTCGAAACCGACTGCCTTGGTTTCCGTCCCTTCGGCTTTACTCCCTTGAGCTTTTACCTTGGGTCGGAAGGAAAGCAACAGACCATCTTTGCCCAGGTATGTGAGGGTGATTACCGGCTTGTTACCTAATTCCCGCTTACGGAAATATAATTCACTTCCCTGGATATAAAACTGGTAGCCGATCTTTTCCGCCAGGTACCGTAAGAAACTGAAATCAGATTTATTCCCTTGTGGTTCGCTGTCTATCAGATTTTTAGTCTCATCCAGCACTGCCTTAAGCTTGTATTTACCGGCAATATCGCGGGCTATCTGAGAATAAGTCTTACTCTTCCATGTCTTCTGGCTGCCTTTACCCTTCATTCGAGAACCGGCATCATAAGCCTTCAGCTTTACCCGTACCACCTCGCCGAATTCATATTCCGGCTCCTTGAGGATGCATTCTTTAATGTCACTCCACTCATCAATGTAACCCCAACGGGCTTTGATGATATTGCCTTCCTGTAGCAGGGGATCGTCCACCAGATATAACGAACCCTCCAGCGTTATTTCCAACAAATCATCCTGATCCTCGCAATCCTCATACACGAGCTGAGTAATGCGCTGCGTGATATCGCTGGATAATTGATTGCCCTCGATCTGTATTAGAAATGTCAGTGCGAACCGTTGGCCTTCACTCATAAAATCACCATTTGTACATGTTCCATTGATGGTATACGGAGCTTGGCTCCGACTTCCAAATCCTGATTAAAAAACAAATCATTATAATCGGCGATTACCCACCACAGGGTTGTATCACCTAAATAGCGGTGGGCTGATAATTCAATTCGGTCACCCTCTACTACCGTATGAAAACGGTCATCCGGCCTGGGGGAGGTATCAATCTGCGGCCGGTTCCCCCAGAACTGTTTATCGCCGTCCTGATACAATTTGGCGAATTGTAGACGTGAGGTAGCCGGCACCCTAACCACTGTTTCTCACCCCGTATTCCCTTTCCTTATTAACCATAGACCGGTATATCTCCCGGCCATCCAGATGCAGTTTTACTTCCAGGGGGCGTTGGTCAGGTAAAACCATGGGGGTCGGCGCTATACTATGGCTCTCCGTCCGCTGATTATTAATAGTCTGGTAATAATAGGTGTTCTTTTCGGCCAGTAGCCTTGCCTGGTGCAGGTTCTCCGGTTTCTCGACTGCCAGGGTCCGTGACCCAATAGCCGGAGTAGCCGCCAGACTGAGCGCCAATGACCCGGCGGTAAGCTGCTTCTTTACTCCTTCTATCCCTTTGGGTAAGAGAAATTCCGGTATTGCCGAAACCAGGTTTAAGATCATGCCCACGAACTTACCTAACAGGTTTATGGGAGACAAAATAAGCTTTATGCCCCAGGCGAGCAGTTTTAACGGCGTGCCCACCAGCCAGCCGATCACTTGGCCGAAAGTCTGGAATGCCCCGGAGGGCACCGCTGACCCCACTAATCCCAAGGCTTGCGCCAGGTTAAACAACAGCCTGCCAATTGGAGTGATAATCTCCATGATGGTAGTAAATACCGGATAAAATGCTTCCCCCAGAGCGCTTAAAGATACTTTTACTTGTTGCCACATACCGCTAAGGAATTGACCGATACGGTGAGAGACCATGTAAACCGATTTGACAAAGCCCCATAACCCCATATTTTGCAACTCATTATGCAGGGATTCAGATAGTTTGCCGCTGGATAAAAGAGATGACAGTCCGTTCCAGATAACAGAGACGGTCTGCCAAAAAGCAGCCACCTTATCCTGTATCCCACCTAAGTTCGCATCCCAAGCCTTTTTCAGGGCATAGATTACAGCGATACCAATGGTTACCGGCCAGAAGGCACCCATCAATGCAGCCTTGATACTGGTTCCGGTAATGGTGGCAGTGATCCCCATAGCTGCCAGGGCGGTATTGGCTGCCGGGATAGCCAGTCCTAAAACGCCCAGACCCATGAGCAGCATCCCGCCGGTGACCAATAAGCCTCCAATAGCCAGCGTGGTTCCCAATACCACCTTGGTGACTCCGGGAAAAGTTTTAGCTAGCTTTTGGGCAGCCAGAATAATCCTATTAATCCCCTGTAGAAATGGGCTGATAATCGGTAGTAAATTATTGCCCAATATTTCAAACAGGTTATGCAGCTGTTGCCGGACTAATTTCAGTTGCGAACCCATATCCAGATTCATGGCCAGCGCCATCTCCCCAGTAAGAGTAATACCTGCTTTCATAGCCTGGTTCATCTCATCTATGTTGCCGGTAAGATCGCCGATGCGGTTGTAGAACAGATCAACTACCTCCACCGCTTCCACTCTGCCGAAAGCCTTCTGGATCTGCTGTTTTTCCATAGCATCCAGTGTTTCGCCGTACCTTTCCCGTAACACTTGGAGGATGTTAACCATGCCCAGAAGCTGGTTACTGGGATCGGTGAACTGCAATCCCAGCGTCACTCCAGCCTTAGCCGCCGACTTCATAAAAGCTTTATACTTGGTGCCCGCCTCAGACCCCGGCATAGTGGCCTGGAGCATTCCTAATATGGCCAGTTGCTCCTTTAGCGGTATATTGACCGTGGTAGCAATAGCTCCTAATCTGGAGATGGATTCAGCCATACCTGCCCCCGGTGGTCTTGAACGCCTGCACCGCCGCCGCAATTCCTCCGGCGAACATCTCTCCGAAGGCGATATCAGACATTGGGGTTAGTGACCCCCCGGCATACATGGTCTTATAAATCCCGTAGCCGGTGGCAAACAGGGAGGTCATCTGGGATACGGTGCTCTTGGTAGCCTTGGCAGTCTAGCGCCGCCAGCTTGGTATATTCACCCACGGCGACATCGGCTAAGGATGCAATACCTGACTTGATATCGTAAGATGCGGCGATAAATTCGGGCTTGGTGGCGCCTGACCACTGGTTACTGAAGTCTTCAGCAGCTTGGGCCAGGGCTTGCAAATCCTGTATTCCCAGGGAACGCATCTCACCCAAGGCTTTCTGCGTATCCATAGTGGAGGCGGCCAAAGCGGCAGGGACGGATAGCATCGCTAAGCCAGCCCCGATCAGCATCGCTCCCTTTTGTACCCGCTCCAGGTTCTTGCTGATACTGTCAGATGCTCCGGCGATGGTGCTATCCAGGGATTTATACGATTGCTCAATTTTATGGGCATTCTTGGTGAATAAATCCTTTAACGCCAAAGTGATACCAAAACCTAAATCAGCCATTTTAATTCTACAACAAAGTTCAAGTTAATTTCTGAAAAGCAACCTTGACAACTTTTATGTAACATGCCAGAATACCCCGTAGCTTGTTGCGGGGATAGGTCTCACGAGGCAACTTTCTTAATTCTGTCTATGGCAGACGGCTGACTCTGCAATGTCCGCTGCCCCCAGATGTTTATGCCGCTGTCGGGAAATGAGGCGATCACATTAATCCCTTCGGGGTATAATACATCCCGCTCACCCCAAACTAAAAACAATTGACATTTTGCGGAGAGGGAAGGTAAAATGTAACTTAATTGAAGGAAAGAGTGTCTTGTCTCTTAAAGTTGGGGAATAATGTTTTAAGAAGGATTTTTGTTTTAGGTGGTGTTTTTAAGAAGGGGGGCATGAAGTATGAAAGGGTATAAAGTAGGAATTAGGTTTGTAGTTTTAGTGGGAGTACTATTATTAGGGGTAAAATCAGCGGTCGCGCTGGTCGCGGATGAGGTTCAGTCGGCTCATATCAAGGAAGCGGATGGCACATCCGGCCAGGACACCAATACCGGTTCGGGCATAAAGACCGGCCATATCCAGAATGGTGCAGTGACCAGCGCCAAGATTGCCAATCGTACAATTAGAAATGTAGACACCAACCTTACCGTGATGTCCAGCTCGCCTTACACCCTGATAGTGGCTACTAAGGGCGGGGATTGTAACAGCATTCAGACCGCACTCAATGCCATCGGCGCCATCCTGCCGGCGGCCACCGCCGACCAGCCCTATCTGGTGAAGGTCATGCCGGGGACGTATACCGAACAGGTGACCGTGAAGCCGTATGTGCATATTCAAGGGTCGGGGATTGATGTTACGATTATTAATACGGCAATTGTTTCCAATGCAGTAAGAGGAGCCAACCATGCCCGCCTCAGTAACCTTACGGTGAGGAATTCATGGGCGACATCGTCTTTTACTACACGGGCTATTCTTAACAATTATACCTCGCCGGTGATAGATAATATTAAGGCTGTAGCTACCAACAACTTGGGAAATGCTGCTGGAATTACCAATTTTTTTTCTTCCGCTACGATCACTAACAGTATAGTTTCAGTTTCGACCACCGGTGGAATAGACAGCGAGAGTTTTGGAATCTATAATAGTAATTCCTCTACTACAATAACCAATTCCTCTACTACAATAACCAATACTCAAGCCAATGGCACAGCAGAAGAGGGTGGAGGCTATGGCTTGAGGGCATACGATTCCTCCTCCCACCCTAAAGTCAAGAACAGCATTCTGGAGGGATCGGGAACTTATAGCTATTCTATATACATACCCTCTGGTTCATCCGCTAGCTTCGGTAATTGCCAATTGATCGGACCTATGCAGCAACTCACCGGCAAAAGGGTCAACTGTTATGATGGGAACTTCAACCCTGTGCCAAATTTATAAGTAAGGGGTTTTGGCGCAGATACCGGTTTCGCGTAGCTCTCCCCCATAAAAAGATATGAGGTGAAATAAGTATGGCGATACAACTGGATCAAATGACTACCGCGGATAAGCTCCGGGCGATGGAGGCATTGTGGGATGATTTATGCCGACAGGCAGGTGGAGTACCTTCACCAGCATGGCATGAGGATATCTTATCCCAACGTGAAGAATCTGTAGCAAAAGGTAAAGAAAAATTTAATGAGTGGGATAAGGAAAAAGAAAGGATCAAAAAATCGCTGGTATAAAGATTCGCATTCTTGACTCTGCCTCGCAGGATCTGATTGAGGGTTTTCATTTCTATGAAAAACAAGCCATCGATCTGGGTAATTATTTCCTGGATTCGTTATTTTCTGATATTGACTCATTACAAATCTATGCGGGAATCCATCCCATATACTTCAACGTATACCACCGTATGCTTTCAAAACGATTCCCATTTGCTATATACTACAAGGTATGTGCTAACGAAGTGTTGGTTTACGCAATTCTCGATTGCCGCAGGAATCCTGCTTGGACAAGAAAGCAATTGAATAAATTATTCTGTGCTCACTCCAGATAAGCCAGCCCGTTTTGAACCGTAGCTGCTTCTGGATAGACTCAGTCTTTAAGCCTTCACGAATGGGCATCTTGCCGGCTTCTTTATCGGGAATAAGCAGTGCCTCATCCAGGGCTGCGGCAGATGTGATCAGGATATTAGCCCCGGCGTAGACCTTGATTACACCTTTTACCCGCAACTCCTCCTTGGTCTGCGGGTCCATATCCCATCCCCGCATATCATTGAAGCGTGCTCCCCGCAGGACAATGTATTTAATCGAAAGCTCTTTGTCCTCCAAGATAGAAATGGCCTCATTCAGGGATTCTGGTGTAAGCACGCCGCCGGATACTTCTACAGTGTTCTCCGTCGGTACCGCTGCCGATATAACACTGTTGGTGCGCTTGCGGGTAATCTAATCGTTTAGTGTAATTGCCTGCGGAGGCACTCCGTCTCTTTCCGGATCTCATCTGCCGCAGAGGTCTGAATATCAAGCAAAGTGCCGATATTGCCATGCCGCAAGACACTTACGTCCACCATCGGCGCGGTATGAATACGGTTAGTGGGGAACTCTACCTCGTCCTGGCCCAACTCCTGTTCCCGGGCTTCTCCTTCTTTGCTGATCCAGTAGCGGGGAAGGCCCCGCGGCCATTTACCCACCTACTTTTTCTGGCAACGGGGCTTTCATGGTGAAAATCGCTTCAAAATAATTGCCAGCGGAGGCTCTCCGCCCTGGGGCTTCTTCTGATAGACCGGGCGCTCACCTTTGGGCAGGACATGCCGGGTAAGCAGCAGGGAGCTAATCTCCTTGCGCTTAATCTCCTGTTCTATCGGCCCGGAAATAGCGGCGGCCAGAGCCTGCAAGCCCTCCGGGGACTCCAGGGCTTGGGTCCGTGACCCCTCCGACATCAGTCCCGCCATAGCCTCCATGTATTCCTGGGATTGTACATTCAATTGTTCCATTCAATTGTTCCATTGGCTTATCTCACCTTCTCTTATAAATTAGATTAACAGTTTGAATTTCAGTACACCGCCGGAGACACTGATCGCCTCAGCCACCTTCAGGTCGATGCCGGGTGTGGCCAGTTTAGCAAGTTTGCCATCGGCCC
>QIFF01000135.1 GCA_003230635.1 bacterium
GTTGCTGCGCAAGGCCCTGGGCCAGGTGGTGGAGCCGTTCTTTGAGTTGGAGGGTTTCCGGGTGATTGTGGAGCGCCGGGCGGCCGATGAGGATCCCATTTCCGAGGCGGCGATCAAGGTGAGGGTCAAGGGGGTGAGGGAGCACACCGCCGCTGACGGCAACGGTCCGGTGAGCGCCCTGGACAAGGCCCTGCGCCGCGCCCTGGAAAAACACTACCCGGCCCTGAAGAAGATGGAGTTGATTGATTACAAGGTAAGAATCTTAAATGAACATGAGGGTACAGCCGCCAAAACCCGTGTGCTGATTGAATCCGCAGACGAGAAAAAATCCTGGGGAACGGTGGGGGTTTCCACCAATATTATTGAAGCAAGCTGGCAGGCCCTGGTGGATAGTGTTAATTATAAGCTGTTGAAAGATAAACTATCAAGGGATGGTTGATTAAGCCTTGATAAGACTTTAGGGTATCTTGAAAAATTTTATTTTTCAAGGTGCCCTTTTTTAATTTTCCCACTCAGGATCATACTCGTATGCCGGCGCTTCTGTGTCCTCTCCCGGCGGGCTATTTGTTTCCTGTAGATATTTAATGATGCGCTTTGTTTCTTCACGGCTGATCATATCCGGATTCTTCGAATGCATACGCCGGACTATAGCTTTCCATTGCCTTGCGGGCCGTTCTGTGTCAAAAATCCGGCTGGAGAAATGGCAGGTGGAACATTTGGTTTCAATCAGTGTTTTTGTATCCGTGACGGGCTGTTTTTTCTCGCCCTTTTCGTCGCAGCCTGCAAGTCCAAGTACCAGCACACTTCCCAAGAGTATTAGCGGCCATGGTTTGCTCATTTGTGTTCCCTCCTTAACGCATAACTACTTAACTCAATTTAATTTTTGGTACGCCCGAGAGGACTTGAACCTCCGGCCTCAGCGTCCGGAGCGCTGCGCTCTATCCAAACTGAGCTACGGGCGCACTTATTCCATTCCCAAACCCTATTATTAGTTTACCACGACCATAAGCAGATGGGAAGTTTTTTTTAGGGGAAAACTCCGAACAGATCACTTCTGGGAGTTTTCCTTAGAATGGGTTGTCCCTGGCTCCGAACTGGGAATGGTGGCATAGACCGGGGCTTTTAGATGAAAGTATTTTACCAGGATTTTCTTCAGCATTTGGTAGGGCCAGGTAGCGGATACGTAGCGGGTGGAGTGCCAGAGCTTGAGAAACAAGCGCAGCCCCAGATAGTGCAGCCGGTCGTTTTTCTCCATCAAATCTTTAATCAACTCCGGCGGAAAGTAAGGGATCATTGAAAACAGCAGGTTGTAATAGTTGGAGCGTTCGTAGGCCTGATAGTGCTTGCGATAGACATCCTGGATTACGTCCTTGACGAAGCCGTCGGCAATGGCTCTTTCGGTAATGCCGGCGCCCGGATAAAAGGTGAGGGAAAACAGTTGCAGGTCAAAGGGCCGGGGCAGTTTCAACAAGAAGTTAATCGCCTCTTTCAAGTCTTCATCCGTCTCGTAAGGGTTGTCCAGGATTATGTCGTACAGCGGTATAATATGCCCTTGGAATTTGTTGAGGACCGCCGCCGCCTTGAGGATATTTCCTGTATTGTCCCGCCGGGAGTAAACCTCAATCAGGGTTCGTCTGCATCCGGACTGAATTCCCATCTGGACGTTGAACAAGCCCGCCTCCATCAGCAATCGCACCGCTTCTTCCGACACATCCTCCGGCGCAAAGCAGCAGGAAAAGGGCAAGCCAACCCTTTCCTTATACAGCCTGGCAAAGTTTCTGATCCAGTCCAGCCCCTTGCCCATGAGGAAGGTTTCATCCGAGAACATGATATAGGTCAGCTTGGGGAGGTGCTTTTTGGCCAGTTCCAGCTCGGCAATCACGTTCTGGTAGGAGCGCTTTCTCAGGAACTTGCCCTTGCCGCGGTAAATGCCTTTCAAGCTGCTGTTGATGCAGTAGGTGCAGCCGTAGGGGCAGCCGCGGGTGGCCATGGTGGAATAGCCGTAGGAATCCTTGCCGTAGCTTTTGAGCAATATCTTGTAAGAGAGGTCTTCGTTCATGGGCCGGATTGCATACTGGTAGGCCAGGTAATGGGTGGAATCGTCAAAATCCGGCAACGGGAGCGAATCCAGGTCTTGCACTAAGGGGTGTAAGGGATTGTATTTAATTTCCCCACCGCTTTTATAGGCCAGGTTGCCCACCGCTTCCAGGCCGCCGGCCCCCTCCAGTCCCTGTTCGGAGCCAGGGACAAGCGCCTGCACCAGCTCCAGCAGGGCCTGCTCGCCTTCCCCCCGGATTACCAGGTCGGCGTGCTGCAAACACTCCTGGGGCCTGACGGTGGGGTGCACCCCACCCCAGACCACCGGGGTGGGGACCCTTTCTTTAAGCCGTTCGGTGAGCATCTTGGCGTGCTCGTAGAAATTGGTGGTCAGGGAAATCCCGATCAGGCCGTAGCCCTTAGCCTCAACAAAGGGAACAATCGGGCGGATGATTTTGGCAATCAGCTTTTCGTCGTAAAATTTCCAATGGGGGGAAAAGAGGTATTTCTTGTCGGGATTTACAAAGGGTACCAGCAGCAGGTCCACCGCCACTTGCCGGTCCTTGAGGTAAGCAGCCAGAATTCTGGGGCCGAAGGCGAAGAGGTTTTCCCCGCCCAGGGCAATCAAAAGAACCTTCATGCTGGTATTTCCATGTTTCCAGGGGTATGTCAAAATTTAACCACAGAGGACACAGAGAAAGCATTAAATATCAGCAAGACAAGGAAGACCAGTTCCCCTCTCCTCTGTGCCCTCTAAATTATTAAGCGTTTTACGCCCTTTTTAGCCTTTCTACATTGAAATTAATTAACAAACCAACCCTTTTATCCATTGCGCTTGAAAAAGTAAGCTTTAGGCCCTGCTTTCAGGATAAACTCCTCTCCCTACTGGCCAAAGTCTGTTAACAAAGGAAACTCTTTTGGAGAACACAGAGTGTTCCTCTGTGCACTCTGTGGTTCCCTGTTTTCAGGCGCAGCCCTTGATAAGGCTATTTAGTATGGTTATAGTCTCGAAATCCCAATCTTTAACCGCCGCCCGGTAAATTGCTATTGAGGCGCAGCCGCAGCGGCTGCAATCGGCGTCAACCCCATAGGTGCAGGGCTTTCTGCTTCCATCCGAGCGGTAGCAGACACAGACCTCGCTCACCGGGCATTTCCCCAGCGAATTCCATTCAAAAAAACCGCCTGACTGTTTAAAATGTTTCGCCATCTTGGGAGTAAACCCCATTGTGTAGCCGTATTCTTTTCTATACTCCATCAGCTTATCCACCAGCTCATCCCGTTCATCCAGGGGGATAAAGAGCTCTTCTTCATTTAGTCCCTTGTTGGGGGTATAAAAGCTAAAGGCCAGCCCCAGGATGTTGCTTTTAATCTCCTTGCGCCCCATTTCCGTTAAAAAATCAGCAATAGAATTTTTATTGACCTGGCTGATGGTCATGTGCACGATCGGCGGCCGGGTGGCCTGTCCCAGGTTCTGCATAACCCTTTGATAAACCCCCTCGCCCCGGATTTTGTCATGTATTTCCCGGGGGCCGTCCAGGGAAAGCACCCACTGGCACTTGAGATCGGGAAAGCCCTGGGTGCCGTTGGTAAAAATTAGGGTGAAATCAAATATCTCGCAGGCCGCTTTACATATATCGGGCCTTAATAAAGGCTCCCCGCCATACAAAAAGGCCGCCGTCAGCCCCTCCCGGCGCAGCCCCTTCATAAAGGCCACCATCTCCTCGTCGTTCAATTCCGGGGGATGCTCCTCCTTCCACCAGTAGCAATGGGCGCATTTCAGGTTACAAGAACTGGTCACATCAATAGCGGCGGTAGTCTTCCGGTTTCTAATCCACCGGCTGACAAGCTTTAATTTGTTTAAAAATTTCATCTTGCTACTAAATGTCATTGCGAGGAGGTGCTATTCCTGCTGATTATACACTCCCTTGCAAAAATATGGAATTCTTTTTTCCCGCGGCCCCCAGGCTTGACAAATGTATATGTTTGCCGATAAAATCCAGATAATCTCAGCCAGGGATATGAAGGGGGCAAAGAAAGGAAGGTGTATCAAGCTCATGAAAAAGAGAATACCGAAGTTTAAGAATGAGGATGAAGAAAGGCGGTTTTGGGCAAGCCACGACTCGACAGAATTCGTGAGTTGGAAGGGGGCAAAGAAAGTTGTCTTGGCAAAGCTGAAACCATCAGTTAAGACAATTTCCCTGCGCCTTCCCGAGCCAATGCTTGCAGAACTAAAACTGCTGGCCCACAGACGAGACGTCCCCTATCAATCCCTCCTGAAAATCTTCCTGGCCGAAAGAATCCAGGAAGAGCTGAAGGTCATTTAGTTAACGCTGCTGTTTCATTAAACTTTAGGGTGCTTTGAAAAATTAGAATTTTCGTTCAAGATCAAGGCATGCGAAAAATTTAACCGCAGGCATATGTTTGATATTCCGAGGATTAAATTTTGAGC
>QIFF01000027.1 GCA_003230635.1 bacterium
TTCAACTGCTGATTCTCGGCCTCTAGCTTCTTGATCTGGGCATCCTTATCCTTGTCTTCAGCCTGACTCTTATTAGCCCCCCCGTTTTCCAGTTCCTTCTTATCCTTTTCTTCCGGCATTTGCTTTCCTCCTTGAGTTTGGTTAAGCTCACTAACCGTTTTTATTCTGGCGTTCTCATCCGCCCCCTTTTTATCCAACAGCCCCAGGCCGGTGAAGGTAATCCCATGCAGGATTTCATACACCGGCTGGCTGTTGAATTCCCCGCCTTTGTATTTTTTGAGGTGAATACAGTACTCGGTCTTAGTCTTGACCTTTTTGCCGCAGATGGAACACTCTCCCTCCCGGTAATCGCATTCCATCGATACCTGGGTGACAATCCCCTTTTTGATTAGCTTGTAGGCTAGGCGGGCATGGTCGTTGTCATGGGTGTATAGCTCACCTACGCATTCCACCCGGCTACCTTGCTGATCTTGCACAAAATCAGAAGCCACCACCCCACCTACAATGTCGGTAATATCCTGGGAGTGTTTTAAGTCAATCTTCTTGTTGACCGCCGTCTGGTAGCGGGAGGACAGTTCCTCTACGGTGAAGTGGTCGCCGTTTTTGTTGGTGCCGGCATGGCATAAGATGAAACTGAAGCGCTTGTCGCCGGAGTGCTCAAGTTCTTGGTTTTCGTCCGCCTCGGTCTGCAAACCGATTTCTACCGGGAACGCGGTCTTCATGTGGCTGTCGGCAGTCGATGAAGCCTGGGAACTTTCCGCTTTTGTTTGATGGCTATTTATCCATTCCTTTGCTTTCTCCTTTATCCAGCCGTCGGGATTATCCTTGGTTTTCTTGGCAAAGCGGTAAGATTGAATTACCATAGCCTCGGGGTCATGGCCTTCCGGTATTTTTTCCGGTTTCAACTTGGCGATAATAATGTAGACACCATCCACGCCTTCAAGCTTCTTGCGCCGAAAGCTATCCGGGATAAAATCTTCTGGATCACGGACCCGGTAGCGGATTTCGTTGGCGGTTTCCTCCCAGACGGCCTCGGCATGCAGGGCTTCGGCATATAGGGCGTCCCCATTCTCCACTTCGGCTTTAGTGCTGTTGGAAGGGGTGCAAATAAACAGGTGCTCCTTGGGATGGGAAGCTTCGCCGTGTTTGCTGGTGATGGAGTAATGGTGGTCTTTACTTTTCATGCGGGAGGCTTTGCCCTGGGCAGAAATGATGGACTTTAGCTGAGATTCTGACGGATATGCCTTGTCTCGGTAGGAAATCAGCCAGTATTTGATGTGTTTGGATTTGCCTAAAAACTCAGTGAAAAATTCCTGGGCGTTGGCCTGGGTAACGGTAGTTGAATTAATAACGTAGTTCCTGGCTTTGTTGTCTGTAACAATCTCCTTATCCTTCCAATAGGTCATCAAGCCTTCCAGGAAATGGTAGCTGCGCTCATAGTTGGTGGTGCTGAAGTGGGTGGCATAGGGCGGGTCAAAGTAAGCTAAGTCAGCTTTGACCTTGGGAGCCAGTTCCATGATGTCTTCGCTATGAGCCTTGTTTTCTTTGCCGTTATCGAAGATCAGTGCATTGACCCGGTTGCACAAGTTTTTAAAACGTTCTATAAATTCCCTGGGAGTATCGGATCGCTTTGCATTTTGCTGGGTAGCAGAGAAATGTCCGAAACCTCCCTTGCCGGACAAGCAGGCCCGGCCCAGGGCAAATAGGGCAATGTCTTTCTTGTAGCCGGATAGGTTGTCAATATTGGCCCGGATGTTGTCGATGATTTTATGCACACCGGAGGCAAAGAAAATCCCCTTGAAGGTCTTTTGTATGAAGTCACCGGCCTTTGGGTTATCCTCGGTCAGAGCTTCGATGTCCTCTGCCGATAGCCGGGTATTGTTATTCTCGATAATCGCCCGGGCGGTATGCCAAGCAAAGCGCAGCCGGTCATTGGCAATAACCTTCAGCCCCTTGGTCTTATACATGTAGCCCACTACACCTGAACCGGAGAAGGCATCAAAGGCATTTTTCACATCTTCAGGGGTGTTACGCCAAATCCAGTCAACCAGCTTTTGTTTTGAGCCGATATAGTTGGTGATGTACTTGGGGCGCTTCTCTGGGGGTAGTTCCTCTGAGACTACCTCTTCAGCGGCAAGGGCGGCAGCTTGCAGTTCCTCGTCGAGCAGGAAAGCTTCGGCTTCCAGAAGGAAATCCAACTTGGCTAAATCTGTGGTAAACAGTTCCACGACAACTCCTCAAAAAAACAAAAGGGGATCACAAATCTGCATTACGCAAATTTTTCTGTGATCCCCAACAATCACGCCGGCTGGGTCTTGGGGTACCCACTCGAGCTGATCAGGCTCTACCGGCTTTTGATTAGATCATAGCAATTATCTAAATTGTTTGCTTCCTGTTATTGCACGTTATTGCATGTTCTTGCGCACAAAGTGTTTTTTTCTTGTAACCATTCCATTAATTTGTCTTCAGGAATTCTTACCGAACGCCGAACTTTTGTGTACGGCAGGCCACAAACCATGTAGTAGTTTATTGTCCGCAGGGAAACTTGCAGCATTTCAGCTACCTCTTGCTTGGTATAAAATCTGGTAATATGAGTCTGGTTCATTTTTTGCTTTTACCTGTCAATTCTTCAATTTGTTGCGGGGTCTTTATTACGTCGGGAATCTCTGGCAGGGTCCAACACCTCCCATCAGGATGTTTCGGAAGCATGGGAAGTTTGTCCAGAGGGAACACCTGCCCATCCAACGGGGCGCATTCCGGGCAGGTACGTTCATCCTCCGCTGTCTGCCAGACAGCTTTTTCTACACCCACAGTGTGATAAAATTTAACCTGCCCCTGGTTGTGCGCCCGGATGGTTTCGGTGCGGGCAATCAGGGTCATGCGGGTCTGAGCGGTTTTGAAAGTAGTCTTGCCCGCTCGCTTAAAGGCTTCTTTGTCTTTGACCACGCTGCCCAAATCTTTGACTATATTCGGGGCGCCTTTACCGGAAGCGATCCCCATTTGGATTTTCTGGTTAATCCCGTCCGCCAGCTCCCGGCTGACATCCCCCGCTAACTGGATATTGAAGTTTGTCATAAAATCCAGCGCCTGGGTATCCACAAGCTGAAAAACATTGTTGGTCATTTTTTCGATACCCTTGTCGGCCAAATCTTTGTAAAAGGGCAACTTGCCTTTAACCAACGCTTCGATGCCGTCGTACATGCCCTGCTTGTAGACAGTCTTTATCGCTTTGCTCATAATTAGGGAGTGGTTTTTCTCTAACTCCCCCATAATTCCGCTAACCTGTTTTTGCAACTGCTTGAGGGCTTTTTGATTTATTTTCTTGCCACCGGTTAAGGAACCCAGGTTGTCGTAACGTAATAGATTTAGCTTGACCTCTTTTTCGGCAGTTTCCAAAACATCAAGCAGGCTGTCGATTTGCGTCTGAGCATACTTATCCCGCGCCTTAATCGCTTGCTCTGTGGCTTTTTTTATAAGTTCCCTTTGCGTTTTATTTTTCGCCATCTCGCACCTTGGTCATCGCCTGGTTATATATCCTGTTCACATCCTCAATTTCGGCCTGAGCGATATTAGTCTGTTCTTTCTCTTTATCCAGCCCCAGCATTTCCTGGGCGGTTTCCACCGACACGATACCAGCATTGACCATATCCACAATGGTCTTGGCGTCCGGGATATCCAAAGGTTTTTTGCGCTCATCCTCCCGTTTGGCAAGTTCCACCTCGGGATTTAAGTCCATTTTTAACTGCAAAGAATTTCTGGAGATAAGTCCCCGGTCGTATAATTCCAGCAATAGCTTCTTTACATCAAGCTCATTGTTCAAATCCAGCTCCGGGAAGATAAACTGGATGCTCTTTTCCTGATATCCCTTTATTTCCTGCCAGTCGTCATATATCCAGCGCAGGATGGTCTTGGTATATTGCTTGATTTCCCGAATGACGATCAGTACCTTGCGGAAGGCAATGCTGGCGGTGGCGAAGTTGGGACCCTCGGCACTGACGATAGCCCGGCTCATCCCCAGGGCAACCATGATGTCTTCCTTCACGTCCTGAATGTCTTTCTGCACTGATAGTACTTCCCCCTCGGCACCGTGGGTAGAGACATCCACATAAAAGGGCACTACTACCCCTGTACGCAGGTCAAGCTTGTTGAACACGCCCCGGATGGTCTCCAGCATCTTCTGGTCTGGCACTACCAGCTTCTGTCCAAACTGGCCTCCTACCTTGATTAGCCTTAACGGTGTTGTCCAGCGCTTGGCAATGGCTCGCTGGGCTTTGCGGTAGTCTCTTAACAACTCTATGGACTGAAAAGCCGGCAGGATCATGGAATTGCCCTGGGAAGCAAAGGCCGGCGCCCGCCATTTGAGGTGTAATAGCTGTTCAATCGGCAAGGTTATTCCATCCCCCACGCCCAGGCTGTCTTCGGGGTATTGCTTAGCCTCGGTCAGTTCTCCCTGAACATACTTGACCTTGACGGACAGGGGATTG
>QIFF01000267.1 GCA_003230635.1 bacterium
CATGCGAAAAATTTAACCACAGGCATATGTTTGATATTCCGAGGATTAAATTTTGAGCATAACGCAGATATTGGGCGAAAAGGCCATTTTTTAAGGTGCCCCAAGAGTGTAGTTGCCTGATTCATCAGGCAGAACATATACGGCCCAATAAATTGGGCAACTACAATAACCGTCGGGGAGGGGAGTTTTCCCCTCCCCATTTTTTGTGCCGCCATTTGCCTTTGTAGTTGCCTGATTTATCAGGCAATCTATCAACTAAACGCAAGTTGGTATAATACGCTATGCCCAGCAACCACAACAAGCGGTTAAAGCGCCAATTGGGCGCTCTGGATGTATTTTGCATCTCCACCGGGGCAATGATCAGCTCCGGTTTGTTTGTCCTGCCGGCTTTGGTTTATGCCCAAGTCGGCCCGGCGGTAATCCTGGCCTATATCCTGGCGGGGGTTTTCATCTTACCTACCTTGTTTGTTAAGGCTGAACTGGCTACGGCCATGCCCAAAGCCGGGGGCAGCTACTTCTTTATTGAACGCAGCATGGGTTCGGCAGCGGGCACAATCGGCGGCTTTGCCAGTTGGTTTTCGCTGAGCCTTAAAAGCGCCTTTGCCCTGGTTGGCATCGGCGCCTTCGCCAGCTTGATTGATCCCAATATCAGCGAGTGGGAGATTAAATTCATTGCAATTGGCTGTTGTATATTTTTTACCCTTCTCAACCTAACCAGCGTTAAACTCGCCGGTAAGGTTCAGGTTTATCTTGTATTTTTACTGCTTGCCTTGTTGTCCATATATGTTTTTCGCGGCTCAATGTCAGTTGATGTCCACCGCTACACACCCTTCATGCCCTTTGGCAAGCACTCGCTGTTTGCCGCCTGCGGGATGGTCTTTATCTCCTTCGGCGGATTGACAAAAGCCGCCAGTGTAGCTGAAGAGGTCAAAGACCCGGCCAGGAATATCCCCTACGGCATGATCGCAGCCTTTTGGACGGTATTGCTGTTTTACGGCTTAAGCATTTTTGTCACCGTAGGTCTGCTTGACAAGCCGGAACTGGCGCATTCACTCACCCCCATATCAAGCGCCGGCTTCAAAATCTTCGGCCCGGCCGGCAGTATAGTTATGGCAATCGCCGGCATCCTGGCCTTTGTCTCCACTGCCAACGCTGGGATTTTGGCCGCCTCCCGTTTTCCTCTAGCCATGAGCCGCGACCAGCTTTTGCCGGATTTTTTTGCTGCGGTTAATAAGCGCTTCAAGACACCACATTTTTCTATAATATTTACCGGGGCTTTCATGATAGCAGCGATTATCTTTCTGGACCTGGAAGGCCTGGTAAAAGTAGCCTCTACCATGAAAATCATCCTCTTCATGTTTGTCCTCCTGGCCGGCATTGTCATGCGTGAGAGCAAAATTATGAATTATAAGCCGGCCTTTGTGGCACCCTTATATCCCTGGTTACACATAGTCGGCATCATCAGTTATTGTTTTTTCTTATATCAGATGGGTGGTGCAGCGCTTGCCGCAACAGGGGTATTTCTCTTGGTCAGCCTGGCCTGGTATAGGCTCTACGTCTATGGCAGGAGCAGGCGCAAATCCGCGCTGATCCATGTTGTTGAACGGGTTACGGCGAAAGAACTCGCCGGTGATTCACTAAGCGGCGAGTTGCGCGAAATCTTAAAAGAGCGGGATAATATTATTGAAGACAGGTTTGATAACTTGGTCAAAAGATGTGAAATACTTGATATAGATGAAGAACTTCCCCGGGCAGAGTTTTTTACCCTTGTTGCCCGAAGACTTGCTAACGCATTAGACATTGACGCCAAGCAGCTATTTGAGGCCTTTATCTTGCGGGAGCAGGAATCAAGCACCCAAATCCGTCCGGGGCTGGCAGTTCCGCATATAATTATTGAGGGCGAAAAAAAGTTTGAGTTGCTGATTGTCAGGTGCAGCGCCGGCATAAACTTAAGCGAAACAACTCCTCCGGTCTATGCTATGTTTATTTTGGTCGGTTCGCGAGACGAAAGGAATTTCCACCTGCGGGCACTGTCCGCCATTGCCCAAAGCGTGCAGGACGCAAACTTTGACAAACACTGGCTGAAAGCCAAAAACATTGAAGAACTGCGCGACATTCTGCTGCTTACCAAAAGACATCGGGGGAAAGACTGACGAACTAAAAATTAGACGGGATAACAGGATAAACAAAAAATGTCATTGCGAGCGCAGCGAAGCAATCTATAACCAAAGTAGATTGCTTCGTCGGCTACGCCTCCTCGCAATGACAAATCCCGTCTCATCCTGTCAAAAACATTGTAGTTCCTCTATCACGGTTTCAATCCCCACCTGCTTCTGGCTCCCGTCTTCCATGCAGCGCAGGGTAATCTGCTGCTTTTTCAGCTCTTCCTCACCCAGGATCAGGCAGTGGCTAACCCCTAGTTTGTTTGCCCGCTTTAGCTGGCTTTTCAGGCTGCCCGCCCTGTAATCCATCTCGGCCCGAATTCCCGCCCGACGCAGTTTCAGGAGCAGGGAAAGTCCTTCCCGCTGGGCCTGCTCCCCCAGTAGGGCTAGAAAAACCCGGGGGGTTTTGTCTGGCGGGAGTTCGTTCTCCAGCAGCAAAACCAGGCGATCCAGGCCGATAGCAAGGCCAATGGCGGGGATGTCAGGCCCTCCCATTTCCTTGACTAACTGGTCGTAGCGCCCGCCGCCGGCAAAGGCGTTTTGCGCCCCCAGTTTGCCGCTGACCAGCTCAAAAGCGGTGCGGGTGTAGTAATCCAGCCCGCGCACCAGGTGTGGGTTGAGGCTGTATGCTACCTGCTGCTCATCCAGCAGTGAGCGCACCTGTTTAAAATGCTGCCGGCATTCTGCCCCCAGAAAATCCAGCATCAAGGGGGCCTGCTTCAGGCTTTCCTTACAAGTAGGGTTTTTGCAGTCAAAAACCCGCATGGGGTTGCTCTGGCTGCGGCGGCGGCAGTCCTCGCAGAGGGCCTCGCTTTTGCTTAGGTATTCCTGGAGTTCTTTGCGGTAAGCCGGGCGGCACTGGGGACAACCCACGCTGTTGATTTGCAGTTCCCAATCTTTCAACCCCAGGCGCCGGCAGATGATTTTGCACATTGCCAGGATTTCGGCGTCCATATAAGGGGAGTCAACCCCGAAGGCCTCCACCCCGATTTGATAAAATTGGCGGTAGCGGCCGGCCTGGGGGCGCTCGGCGCGAAACATAGGGCCTTGATAGTAGAGCTTGCAGTCCGGGGTAGGGGTGTAGAGGCGGTGCTCCAGGTAGGCGCGCACCGCCGAGGCCGTGCCCTCGGGACGCAGGCTGAAATTGCGCCCCCCGCGGTCGCTGAAGCGGTACATTTCTTTGGCCACAATGTCGGTCTCAGTCCCGATTGAGCGGGCAAAAAGCTGGCTGTCTTCAAAAATCGGCAGGCGGATTTCCTCAAAGCCAAAATCCTCCAGCACCCGGTGGATGGTACTTTCCATGAATTGCCAGCTTTTGATTTGGGCGGGGAGAATATCGCGCACCCCTTTGGGGGCTTTGAACATGGTGTGCTCCTGGTTTAACCACAAAGACACAGTCATCAGTCGTCAGTCAAAAGCTGAAAATCCCGCTTGTTTTTTGACTGATGACTGACGACCGACAACTGATTCTACAATAACTCATTTTCTGCTAAATTTAAAGGAAATTTTTGTGTATTTCTCTGTGCCCTTTGTGGCTTTATGTCTCACAGAAAAAAAATTTGACATTCCCCCTGGCTTTTTGTTACTATAATTGATACTCGGAGAAAGACAATCATAGCAAGTTGAATGAGTCTAAGGAGAACAGGGTTGGAGAAAAAGAGGGGAAGACTTTTTCAAATCCTGGGCATGGTTTTGTTGCCCTTTTTGCTGAGCGGCCCGGCCCAGGCCGCTAACTGGTTTCCTGCGGCAGTGGAAATCATTGCTGTTCATGAGGGAGAAAGTATCCAGACGGCGATTGACAAGGCCAAGGAGGGATCGGTAATCCTGGTTTCGCCCGGCGTTTATCACGAGACCATCAAGCTTCCCAGCAGGGTAATCCTGCGCAGTGAGGCTGGCCCTGGCCAGACTACGATTGACGGCAGTCATGGCTCGGGGACAGTGGTGCAGTTGGCTAAAAATAGTACCCTGGACGGTTTTACCGTTACCGGACGGGTGGATACGGACAAGGCAAAAACCCGCCATGCCATAGAGTGTGTAAATGTCACGGTAACCATTAAAAACAATATCGTACGCGACAACAAGGGTACGGGGATTTATATCGCCGGTAAAAAGGCCTCTGCTTTCGTGAGCGGCAATCGGGTTTTTGGCAACCAGGGAGCCGGAATTGCAATTGAGGATTACAGCAAGGCGCGTATTGTAAGCAACCAATGCTATGGCAACGCCAATGCGGGGATTGGGATTCAACATGGGGCAAGCCCTCATGTTGAAAAGAACAAGTGTTTTCAGAACCAGTTGGCCGGGATTGGGATAC
>QIFF01000039.1 GCA_003230635.1 bacterium
TGGCGCTGGCGGCCATTGTGGTGGCCCTGGGAATCGCCCTGCCCCTGGGAATTGCGGCTGCGATTAAGCAGTATTCAGCGGTGGATAATTTTTCCATGTTTCTGGCCCTGTTGGGGATTTCCCTGCCCAATTTCTGGCTGGGGCCGATGCTGATTATTGTCTTTGCTATTCAGTTGGACTGGCTGCCGGTGGGCGGATATGGCGGGTTTACCCATCTGATTTTACCGGCTATAACCCTGGGCAGCGCCATGGCGGCCATTCTCACCCGCCTGGTGCGCTCTACCATGCTGGAGGTGTTGCAGGAGGATTATATTGTCACCGCCCGCGCCAAAGGAATCGGCGAGCTTAGGGTGCTGATTAAGCATGCCCTGAAAAACGCCCTCCTGCCGGTGATTACCATTGTGGGATTGCAACTGGGTTCGCTCTTGACCGGCTCAATCATTACCGAAACCATTTTCTCCTGGCCGGGGATTGGCCGCCTGATTATTCAGGCCATCAACGCCCGCGATTATCCCCTGGTGCAGGGCTGCGTCCTGGTCATCGCCCTGAGTTACGTTTTTATTAACCTGCTCACCGACCTGGCTTATGCCTATGTTGACCCTCGCATCCGCTATTCATAAAACAAGTAACGGTAGGTTGGGTTGAGGGACGAAACCCAACCTCCACCTGTTAACTCATTTTTTTGTTGGGTTTCATTTCATTCAACCCAACCTACACAACTCCTTAACTCCCCCAGCGCTTATATAGTGAATGCTCTATCCCCAGAATGTCAAAGATTTTGCCCACCATAAAGTTTGCCAGGTCGGTTATTTCCTGCGGACGCTGGTAGAAACCTGGCATACAGGGTATAATATGCGCCCCGGCCCGGGATATCTCCAGCATATTGCGCAGATGGATGTAACTTAAAGGAGTTTCCCGGGGGGCCACAATAAGGGGGCGCTTTTCCTTCAGGGTCACATCAGCCGCCCGCTCAATCAGGTTGCCGGAACTGCCTTGGGCAATGCGCCCCAGGGTTCCCATGGAGCAGGGCAGGATAATCATCCCCTGATAAGAAACCGAGCCGCTGGCCGGGCGGGCGGTCAAATCATCCACCGCATGCAGGTTCAAATAGGGATAGTTCTCATCTGCCAGAAAGTGTTTTTTGACTACGCTTTTTAGCTCGCCTAAATCCTCCGGCAGTTCTATTTCCAATTCATGTTTAATTACCAGGCGCGCCGCATTAGATATAATCAGTTGAATTTGGGCGCCCTCATGGGCCAGGGCCTTCAAGAGGGTTTTGGCGTAAATCGCCCCGCTGGCCCCGGTAACAGCCACGATGTAATTCAAGATAACGAACCTCCTTCCAGCTTTTCCCGCAGCCCGGACAGATAATCACCAGCCTGCATTGGCGCACGGTTCGGCGGTTGAATGGTCTTTAACCATAGGGGAGCACTGCCAGTGCCCACCAGGATGCCCCTCTTTTTATCGCCCCTGACAATTTGCCCGGGCGGCGAGGGCGGCTCGCTGCTCACTTCAACCGCCAGCACCTTTAAAAGAAAGCCTTGCAGATGAGTCCTGGCTCCCGGATGGGGATTAAGCCCCCGCACCAGGCGCTCAATCTCCTGCGCCGGCTGCTCCCAGTGAATCATAGTATCCACCTTTTTGATGGCCGGGGCGTAGCTGGCTTTGCTCTTATCCTGAGGTTCATAGCGAGCCGTACCGGCCTCAATTTGCTCCAGGGTGGACAGTAAGACCTCTGCCCCCAAGGGAGCCAACTTATCGTGCAGACTGCCTGCCGTCTCCTGAGTGTCAAGAGGAATTGCCTGCCGAAGGATTATATCACCACTATCCATCCCCTCATCCAGACGCATAGTGGTAATCCCTGTCTGCCGCTCCCCTCTGATAACAGCCCAATTGATGGGCGCAGCCCCCCGGTAACGTGGTAATAATGAGGCGTGAACATTGATGCAGCCGTACTTCGGCAATTCCAAAACCGAGCGGGGCAAAAACTGCCCGTAAGCCACTACCACTAAAGCATCCGGCTGAAGCTGCCTCAAATTCTCCAACGAAGCCGGCTCACCAATCCGTAACGGCTGTAAAACAGGCAAACCAGCGGCCAGCGCTGCCTCCTTGACCGCAGGCGAATGCAGCTTCCTGCCCCGCCCGGCCGGGCGATCCGGCTGGGTCACCACCGCCAGGATTTTATGGGAAGAAGCCAGCAGGCTTTTTAAACTAGGAATGGCAAAGGCTGGAGTGCCGCAGAAGATAAGCTTCATAATTATGAAGCTTAACAAAATCACTGGGGGAAAGCAAGTTAACTTCCTTCTCCCCTAAGGGGAAAGGAAGTATTGTTGGGTTTCGTTCCTCAACCCAACCTACCAAACTATGATGGCTGTCAGGTGGTACCACCTTGCCAACACATTATTATAGCGCCCTCTTCTTTGCCCCCTTAAGCAGCCGGCGCTTGACCAGGTCTCTTCTGATTCGTCCCAGATGGTCAAAGAAGAGAACTCCGTTCAGGTGGTCTATTTCGTGCTGGAACGCCCGGGCCAGCAGGTTGTGTCCCTCAATTTCCCGCGGTTGGCCTTCTTGATTGAGATACTGCACCCGCGCCCAGCTGTGGCGTTTGATGTCGGCCATATAATCCAGCACGCTCAAGCAGCCCTCTTCGGCCACGATTATTTCCCCCCCCAATTCTACAAGTTGGGGGTTAATCAAGACAATGGAGCGTTGCGAGTGTTTTTCGTCCGCCATGCTGACCACAATTATGCGCAGGGCTACCCCTACCTGGTTGGCGGCCAGACCGGCACCAGGGGCGGCAAACATGGTTTCCCGCATGTTTTCAATCAGTTGCTTTTCCGCCGCTCCGATTTCCTGAACCTCCCGGCAGGTACGGCGCAGAATAGGGTCGGGGAAGGTTTTGATGGGTAATATAGCCATTTTTTCAACCGGTTAGTTGGAGATTTCTATAGTTGCTTACTTACTTGCTAACCGTATCATTTAAACAGCCAAATGTCAATTAAGGAGCGGGATTTTTGCTTGCATTTCTTTCTTTTATTAACTATAATCAAAGACATTAGGGTGCCTTGTGCCCTCTAGCGTTAGCCTGGAAAAAGTTTGCCCAAAGAAAGTTGCAGTAATATGCGTAAGTGGCGATCCATTGTTTTAATTTTGGGTTTGTCTTTTTGCTGGGGTTGTGGCAGCGGTTCTTTAATGAGCACGGGGGCGGACACCGCCACTATGACCATGCTTAAGACCCGCTTTCCCGACTTAACCAAGGAGAAGCACAGCTACTGTCGGCTTTGCCATGAGGTTCCCGCCCGCGGCACGTTCAAGGGCTACATAGAGACCGTTACCGACCGCATTAACCCCTTTACCGGCCGGCCCTTTGAGCGTATTGAAGCCATTTGCACCAGTTGCCATACCTCCCTGCACTTAGCCCATCCGGTAGGGATTGTCCCTGACCCCCAGAAGGTAGTTTTGCCTCCCGAAGCCCGCGGTTTCCGCGACGAAGAGAACAAGCTCACCTGTCTTGGCTGCCACAATCACCATCCCGACAACCGCAATTATAAATACCTGCGCTGGCCCACTGACGGGGGGCAAAATAAGGCCAAGTTCTGTGTGCACTGCCACCCCAAGCAAGGGCGAAAGGAAATGCAGCGCTTTTTGGCTGAGGACAAGTTGAAATGGGGCGGGGTAATGCGGCCCAGCCGCGGCTATTCCAGTTTTCCCGCTGCCGGATATTATTATAAGCCCCGCCAGCAAATGATGCCCACGGATTATCGGATCAGCAAGCGTTTCAGAGCCAACCAGGCGGAAAAAAACTATCAGTTAGGCAAAAATTTCCTGGAAAAGGGCCAGCTGGACAAGGCCCTGAATGCCCTGGGCAAAGCAGTGGAGCAGAACCCTGACCACGCTGAGGCCTACCACGAATTGGGCAATATCATGGTCATGCGGGGGCAATATGACTTGGCAGTTACTAACTACAAGCGGACGATTGATAAAAATTCCCGCTTCCTGAAAGCTTACTATGACTTGGGAGAGGTGTATTTAACCCAGGGAAAGCCGGAAGAGGCAATTGCCAGTTATGAAGGGGTTTTGGCTATAGACCTGGCTTATGCCTCCGCTCATAGGGGCATTGGAGATGCCTATCTGGCCCAGGGCGATACGGAGAAGGCCCTCTATAAATACGGTGAGGCACTGGGGCATGACCCTAAACACGCCGAAGCCCACTATGGGTTGGGGAACACTTACCTGGCTATGGGACAACAGGAGGAAGCCATTAAGTCTTACCGGCAGGCGGTGGCACACCGGCCCTATTACTACCAGGTTTATTATCAGTTGGGGGAAACCTACTATAAAATGGGCGCCTGGGAAAAGGCGCAAAGTGCTTATCAAAGAGCGGTCAAGCTGCGCTATAACTATGCCGAGGCCTACTACGGCCTGGGGAAAACCCATCAAGCAGTGCAGCAATACAACGACGC
>QIFF01000157.1 GCA_003230635.1 bacterium
CTGGGGATTCACTTACCCTCCCCCAACTCGTGAATACCATGCACCTTGATATGCTGCTTCTCAAAAATATCCACTATCTGGTCTTTAAAGGAACAGTCGAAATGAAGCGCCAATCCACAGTTGGAGCTGAGTTGGCGGGGCACCGGAATTAACTTAACCACCATCCGCTCCTTCTTCAGAACCCGCTCGGCCTTTAAGGCATAATGGGTGGCATCAAAGGTAACTACGCAGCCTGTTTGCAATCTATCTTAACCTCCTTACTTGGAAGCATACTTCCTAATAATCTCTTTCAACGCCCGGCAGAGGTAATCCACTTCCTCTGCGGTATTAAAATAGCCCATACTCAGGCGAACCGTCCCATCGGGCGAAGTGCCGATCGTCTTATGCGTGGTGGGCGCACAGTGCAGGCCCACCCGGGTCATTACGGAAAACTCGCTGTCCAGGTAATAGCCCAGATCACTGGGGGTCAAGCCCTTGACATTAATGGAAACCACCGCAGTCTGTTTAGCGGCATCGCACGGCCCATAGACCAGCACTTCATCTATCTCTTGCAGGCAGTTAAGCAGGCGGCTGGTCAACTCCTGTTCATGCCGTTCAATCTTCTCCAGCCCTTGCTCCAGGATAAATTCCACCCCCGCCGCCAGCCCGGCCAAACCGGGGGTATTTTTGGTACCGCTTTCATATTTGTCCGGCAAAAAATCCGGGTGAACCTCGTGCTCGGACTGGCTGCCGGTTCCCCCTTCCCTGATTGGTTTTAGAACATCCTCCATCCCCTCGGCCAGGCAAAGCCCACCTGTTCCCTGCGGCCCCAAAACCCCCTTATGCCCGGCAAAGGCCAGCATGTGCACCCCGGATTTTGGGAAATCAATCGGATGCACGCCGGCGGTTTGAGCGGCATCCACCAGAAAATAAGTCTGGGGATAAGCCTTGAGCATGGCGCCGATTTCTTCTATGGGGCTGATGGTGCCCACTACATTGGAGGCATGGCTGACCGCCACCAGGCGCGTATTGTCTTTAACCTTCGCTTCAATATCCGCCGGGTTTAAAAATCCCTCGGGGGTGCAGCGCACCACGCTGACCTCTATCATTCCTTCTTGCTCCAGCCGGCGCAGAGGGCGCATCACCGAATTGTGCTCAATGGAGGTGGCGACTACATGATCCCCCGGACGCAGCAGGCCCTTGATGGCCAGGTTGAGCGCATCGGTAGCGTTAAAGGCCAGAATCATGTGCGCCTCATCCTCAATGCCAAACAAGCTGCAGAGATTGGCGCGGGCCTCAAGCACAATCCGCGCCGCCTCTATTGACATCTGGTGACCGGAGCGCCCCGGGTTGGCCCCCACCTCGCGCAGGCAATGCTCCACCGCCTTATACACTGCCTCGGGCTTGGGCCAACTGGTGGCAGCGTTATCAAAATAAACCATTTCTCGTCCTCCAGGGGTAGTTGCCTGATTTATCAGACCCCATGAATGGGGATGATCCCCTTCAAGGGGCAACTACAAATCCATAATAAACCTTGACAAAAATCAAGCCAATATAATAGCATAATTAGGTTACCTTGCAAAGCCCCAAATCCCCTTGAGCAGAGAAGTTTCTCTCCCCTTTGGGGAGAGGAAGCAACAAAAGGTGGTTTAATGTTTTCTCCCGAACAATTATCCCTGGGTCAATATAAAGAAGCCGACACCAGGATTCACCGGCTTGACGCCCGCATCAAGCTGATTTGCCTATTGGTCCTGGTCTGGAGCGCTTTCACCTGTAAAGCCGGCAGCTTGCTGGCCTTGATTGTCACCCTGGCAGCCATCAGGCTGAGCCGGCTTTCCTTTCGCCTGATTTTTAAATGGGTGGCGAGCCTGAAATGGTTTTTAATTTTTACTCTTGTTTTTCATACCCTGGCTACCCCGGGGCATTTCATTTCCGCTCTAAGTTGGGGGAATGGGGGAATTACCTACGAGGGGTTGTTCAACGGCGGCCTGGTGAGCCTGCGTTTAATTATACTCTTGATGGCCTCCAGTCTGCTGACCCTGACCACCTCCCCTACCCGTCTGGTTAGCGGCCTGGAAAGGCTGCTTTCCCCTTTGGCTAAGCTGGGGGTGCCGGTGCAGGATATAGCCATGATGATTATGCTCAGCCTGCATTTTATCCCTATTCTCTGGCAGGAAGCCGAGCGGATTTCTAAGGCTCAGGTGGCCCGGGGGGTTAATTTCCAGCAAGGGAACTTACTACAGCGGGGCAAGCAGTTAATTCCCCTGATCATCCCTTTGGTGCTGGGTGCCTTCCGCCGGGCCGATAACCTGGCCCTGGCCCTGGAAATCCGCCATTATAACAGCCGGCGCCCGCGCACCAGCCTTTACCCTGCTCAACTGCAAGCGGCTGATTACCTGGCCCTGGCGGGAATGGCGGGCCTGCCCTGGCTAGCCCTGTTTTTAGAGGCTATGTGGGTAGGGTGGGCTGTGCCCACCTTTTGAGCTTGGTGGGCACAGCCCACCCTACTTTTATGCCAAATATAAAACTCACCATTGCCTATGACGGAAGCAACTACTGCGGCTGGCAAAGGCAGCGGCAACAACTTAGCATTCAGGGGGTACTGGAGAATAAAATCTCGCTTATTTGCCAAGAAAAGATTATACTTCACAGTGCGGGGCGTACCGATGCAGGGGTGCACGCCTGGGGACAGGCAGCCAACTTCAGCACCCAACGGCAGATGACCCCAGTGGTTTGGCGAAAAGCCCTAAACAGCCTCCTGCCGACAGACATCGTAATCAGAGAGGTGGAAGAAGTAGAAACAGATTTTCATGCCCGCTATTGGGCGCGGGAAAAGCACTACCGCTACCGGCTGCTTCTCAGCCCCATTCGCTGGCCGTTTGAGCGCAATTACGCCTGGCATATTCCCTACCCCCTGAACTTGGAGGATATGCGGGAAGCCAGCACCTGTTTGTTGGGACAGCACGATTTTTCCTCTTTTCAAGCCGCCGGCAGCCGGGTAAAATCCAGCGTCAGGCACTTGAGGGACGTGATATTTAAACCCAGCGGGGACATCCTGGAAATAAATTTCATAGGGGACGGTTTTTTGCGCCACATGGTGCGCAATATGGTGGGCACGCTGGTGGAAGTGGGACGGGGCAAATCAGCCGCAGCGGATTTGGCCGGAATTTTAGCCGCTCGTGATCGTTCCCGATCTGGCCCTACCGCCCCTCCCCAGGGGTTGTATCTGGTGGCGGTGAAATATTAAAAGAGATTTTTGTTGTTGTATCGGGATTTTGTAATCCCGATACATAGGGTGTCGGGAAAACAATTTCCCGACACAACAAAAGGAGTTTTTATGCGTTATTCCCAGTTTTTCTTAACCACCTTGAAGGAAGACCCGGCTGAGGCGGAGTTAATCAGCCATAAGCTGATGTTGCGAGCAGGGTTAATCCGCAAGCTGGCCGCCGGGATTTACAGCTTCTTGCCTTTGGGCTATCGGGTTATAAAGAAGGTTGAGGCCATTATCCGCGAAGAAATGGAGCGCAGCGGTGCCCAGGAGGTGCTCCTGCCGGCCCTTTGCCCTGCCCACTTATGGCAGGAAAGCGGGCGCTGGGAGGTTTACGGTGAGGAATTAATGCGTCTCAAGGATCGCCATCAGCGGGATTTTTGCCTGGGGCCGACCCATGAGGAGGTAATTACCGATCTGGTGCGCCGGCAGGTGCGTTCTTACCGCCAACTGCCGCTTAATCTTTATCAAATTCAGACCAAATTCCGTGACGAAATCCGCCCCCGTTTCGGTCTGATGCGCGGGCGGGAGTTTATTATGAAAGATGCTTACAGTTTTGACCGTGATGAGGCTGGAGCCGAGGTGACCTATCAAAAGATGTATCAAGCGTACACCCGCATCTTTCAGAGGTGCGGTTTGGATTTTAAGGTGGTGGAGGCCGAGACGGGAGCGATCGGGGGCAAGTTTTCCCATGAGTTTATGGTGCTGGCTACCTCCGGGGAGGAGGAAATAGTTTCTTGCACAAAGTGTGATTATACCGCCAATGCAGAGCGGGTGCCCTGCCAAGCCCCACTTCCCGAGCCGCTTACCTTCCCCTTTGCCTACAGTAAGATTCATACCCCGGGTATAAAATCGGCGGCCGATGTGGCCTCTTTTTTTCAAAAACCGCTTAGCCTGGTGCTTAAGAGCTTGCTCTTTCAAGCTGATGGGGAGACAGTATTTGCCCTGATGCGGGGCGACCATGAACTCAACGAACAGAAATTAAAGAGCTACCTGGGTTGTAAGCAGTTGAAACTGGCTGATGAGCTTACTGTGCAGCGGGTAACCAGCGCCCCGCCGGGTTTTGCCTCTCCCTTTAGAATTACTCAACACAAGGTTGTCGCTGACCTGGCAGTGGAGGACATGGGAAATTTTATTGCCGGGGCCAATGAACAGGATTATCATCTGGTTGACGCTAATTGGGGGCGCGACTTCCCGGTGGATCACTTTGTGGA
>QIFF01000126.1 GCA_003230635.1 bacterium
TTAATCCTCGGAATATCAAACATATGCCTGCGGTTAAATTTTTCGCATGCCTTGATCTTGAACGAAAATTCTCATTTTTCAAAGCACCCTTAATTGCTTGAGGGCGACAAACGAAAGGTAAGGGAGTGAAAGCTAAAAAACTCAAGTTCATTATTGGAGGCATAATAATCGTCCTGGTTATTGGCTATCTGGTGTATACCGGGGTGCAGGATACTATGATTTATTACATGACTCCTACAGAATTATTGGCCAAGGGTGAAGCTGTTTATGGGCAGGGGGTGCGTGCCTCAGGCAGAATAAAAGACGGCTCCATCGACTGGGACCCCAAAACGCTGGAATTGAAATTTATACTTGTTGACGACAAAAACAGTATCCCCGTGCACTACCGTGGGGTGGTGCCGGATACCTTTAAATACGGGGTAGAAGTAATAGCAGAAGGCAAATTAATCAATGACCGACTTTTTGAAGCTATTCAACTGCTGGCTAAATGTCCCTCCAAGTATGAACCTGAAGAGGGGTAGATTTTTTTCACCACAAAGAACACAGAGAAAATAAGCTCTTAGCCATCAGCACTCAGCCGTCAGCTATCAGCTACTGATGGCTGACAGCTTGTTTTGCTGATGGCTTTTTGTTTATTCACAAGGAGAACCAATGGTTGCGATAGGTGAATTTTCCATTCACCTGGCTTTTATTCTATCCGCTTACGGAGTGATAGCGGCGATAGTCGGGGTAGCGCTAAAGGAACAAAAGGTAATAAGGAGTGCCGAGAACAGCACTTATGGCATGGTGTTTTTATTAACCGTGGCCTCAGCTTGTCTGATGCACGCCTTTGTCACTCACAATTTTGAGGTTCAATACGTCTATCACTACTCTGATAAGGCCTTGCCCTTGTTTTATACTGTGGCTGCTTTCTGGGCCGGACAAGAGGGTTCCATTTTACTGTGGGCCTTGCTGCTGGCTATATTTACGGTGATTGCCGTGGTTCAAAATCGTCATAAGCACCGCGAAATGATGCCTTATGTGGTGGTGGTGACGATGGCGACTCTGTTCCTGTTTTTGATTATCATGGCTTTTGTCACTGAACCCTTTGCCACCTTTCATTTTATCCCACCGGATGGGCGCGGGCTGAACCCGTTGCTGCAAAATCCGGGTATGACCTGGCACCCGCCGGCTTTATATCTGGGATATGTGGGATTCACCATTCCCTTTGCCTTTGCCATAGCGGCTCTGGTAACCGGCCAGTTGGATGATGCCTGGATTCGCACCACCCGGCGCTGGACTCTTTTTTCCTGGATTTTTCTAACCGCGGGAATTATTCTTGGCGGCCAGTGGGCTTATGTAGAGTTGGGCTGGGGTGGTTATTGGGCCTGGGACCCGGTAGAAAACGCCTCTTTTCTGCCCTGGCTAACCGCTACAGCATATCTACATTCGGTGATGCTTCAGGAAAAGAAGGGGATGCTCAAGATTTGGAATATCGTCTTGATTATTCTCACATTTAACCTTTGTATTTTTGGTACTTTCATTACCCGCAGCGGGATTATCGGGTCGGTTCATTCATTCGGGCAGGACCCCTTTCTGGGGGGTATCTTTTTGGTATATCTGGCTATAAGTCTGGTGGTATCTTTTGGGTATCTTGCAATGCGCACGGACAAACTGGCCAGTAATAATGAATTGGATTCATTACTTTCCCGGGAAAGCACATTTCTATACAACAACCTGATTTTGGTGTCCATTACTCTGGTAGTCTTTATCGGTACCTGTTGGCCCTTTATTTCGGAAGCCGCTCGCGGCGCCAAGGCCACGGTTACCGCTGCTTATTTCGATAAAATCACTATCCCCATCTTTTTATGTCTGCTGGGGTTGATGGGTATTTGTCCCTTGCTCTCCTGGCGGAAAGTTTCAACAAGTAACCTGAAACGAAACTTTATTTTGCCTACCGTTGTCTCCCTGATCGGCACCGCGGGGCTGCTGGCTTACGGGCTGCGGGAGCTTTATCCAATTATTTCCTATACCTTCTGCATCTTTGTAACCGTAACCATTCTGATGGAGTTTTGGCGCGGCACCATTGCCCGCCGTAAAACAAGCGGTGAAAATTACCTTCTGGCCCTGGGACGCTTGATATGGAAAAATAAGCGCCGCTACGGGGGTTATGTCGTGCATATTGGGGTCATCTTATGTTTTATAGGAATTACCGGTTCCTCGGCCTATAAACAGGAAAAGCAAATCACGGTAAAACCAGGAGAAAGCTTCACCATCGGAGATTACACCCTCAAATATGAGAAATACTCCTCCTATCCCACCCAGAGCAAGGTTGTAACCGCGGCGATAGTATCGGTCTTCAAGGACGGGAAAAAGATTGATGTGCTGACCCCGGAAAAAAACCTGCACTTCAAGTCTTCCGATCAGCCGGTCACGGAAATCTCTCTTCACTGGAACCTGAAAGAAGACCTTTACCTTCTTCTGGCCGGTTTTAGCGGGGAGGGCATGGTCACCTTCAAGGTGCTGGTCAATCCCCTGATGGTCTGGATATGGATTGGCGGGATTGTAATGGCAATCGGGAGCATAATCGCCATCTGGCCGGATAAACGGAAAAAAGCGCTTACCGGGATAATACAGCGAGAGGGAACAGCCCATGAGGCGACTTAAACTGGTCCTAAGTTGTTTGAGCATTTTCTTAGTGAGTGCAGTGTTGCCGTTGGCAAGCGCTCAAGCCCTTTCTCCTGAAGCCGAAGAAAAACTGCTCATGGAAACAGCTTCAGAATTAGTCTGCCTCTGTGGCTGCGGCAATCAGTTGATAAGCAGCTGCACTTGCGGTCAGGCGGCCAACCACAGGCAATTCCTGCGTCAGCAAATCAAGCAGGGCAAAAACAAGCAGCAGTTATTGCAAATCATGGTGGACAAGTATGGGCCGGAGGTGCTGGCGGCCCCGCCCAAAGAAGGGCTTAACTGGATACTCTGGGTAGTAGTGCCCTATATCCTGCCGCTTCTGGCGGCGGTCGGTTTAGGCTGGTTACTCACCAAATGGGTCAAGCGCAGAAAGCTTACCCCCCTCCAGGAGCAAGAACAAGCCCAGCTTGAAGAGCAACTTGCCTCCAAAACAGACACCGCCTCTGAGCAATATAAAAAACAATTGGAAGACGAGCTAAAAGAGTTCGAGGATTAAGCAACAGACTCTGAGGGATTAACCAAATGGTACAGATTGCTCCCTTCAAGGGAGTGCTTTATAATCAGAAAAAAATAGGGGATTTGGAGTTGGTCACCGCTCCCCCTTATGATATGATTTCCCCAGAACAGCAGCAGGCGCTCTATCAGAAAAGCCCTTACAACATCGTGCGCCTGATTTTGAACAAAGAGAAAGGGCCGGCCAAGTACCGCCAGGCGGCGGATCAGCTCCGGGAATGGCTGGCGGAAGAGGTGCTGGCAGCAGCCGAGCAGCCTGCCATCTATCTCTATGAGCAAAAATATCGTCTCCCTGGAGAGGGAACTGACGTTCCTTTGAGAACCCAGCGGGGAATGATTGCCCGCGCTAAACTGGAAGACTTCAGCAGCGGCAAGATTTTACCCCATGAGAACACCCTGAGCGCCCCCAAGGCCGACCGACTGCAGTTGCTCCAGGCTTGCCGGGCCAACCTGAGCCAGATTTTCGCCTTTTATTCTGACGAGGCGGGGGTAATTAATCAAACCCTGGAGCAGACCCTCAGCAAGCCGCCCGCCATTGACTTTAAGGATGAGCAAGGGATTGAGCACCGCCTCTGGGAGCTTACTGAGCCGAGTGCGATTGACACCATTTGCCGGCAGATGGAAAAGCGCCCTATCTTCATTGCCGACGGGCATCACCGCTATGAAACCTCCCTGGCCTACCGCAATCAGCGCCGCAGGAGCGAGCCCCGCTGGCAGGAGGATGAGGCTTACAACTACACTTGCATGACCCTGGTCAATATGGATGACGAAAGCCTGACCATCCTGCCCATTCACCGCCTGATTCGCCATCTGAAGGGCTTTGAACTTAAACAGCTTAAAGAAAGCCTCAAGACATATTTCACTATTCAAGAAATGGGTGCGGGGCTTGAGCGTTTGTTGACTGCTATGGAATACGGGGACGATAAACACCGCTTCGGCTTGTATGGGGGGCAGAATCAACTCTACCTGCTTACCCTGGAAGACAAAAATATTCTCAATCAAATCAACTCCGGGAGCAAGTCTGAGCCCTGGAAGCAATTGGACGTTACCATTCTGCACAGCATCCTGATTGACCATATCCTGAAAGCCGGAGAACAGGACTGGGGCGAAGAGCATATCACTTACACTACCGACGCCGCCCAGGCGATGCAACTGGTTAACCAGGGGCAATATCAGTTGGCGGTTTTTCTCAACCCCACCCGGGTGGAGCAAGTCAAGGAAATTGCCCATGCCGGAGAGAAAATGCCGCAAAAGTCAACTTGTTTTTATCCCAAGC
>QIFF01000005.1 GCA_003230635.1 bacterium
GTTGGGTTCCTTGCGCAGAACTTCAAACTGAATCAGGTGCGGCTGGCCGATGCGCCCCTCGCTGACTATCTGGAGGGCTCTTCGCCAAAGGCGGGAATAGTGATACTGGTGGCAGGGCAAAAAAACAATTTCGGCCCCTCTGACTGTGGCGACAATGCTGTCTATTTCCTCCAGGGAAGTGCCGAGGGGTTTTTCGCAGAGGATGTTGATCTTGCGCCGGGCGGCTTGTTCAATCAAGTGCCGGTGCGAACCGGGGGGGGTGCAAATATCTACAAAATCCAGCTCATTTTGATGCCGGGCAAAAAGTTGCTCGTCGTCAAGATAAACCTGGGCGGCAGGGAAAACCCTTTTAAAGGCTTCCAGGTTATTGGCTGATTTATCCGCCCCGGCTACAATCTCAACCCGGGCTTTTTCCTTTAAATAAGCCGGAATGTGGCTGCCCAGGGCAATATTGCCAATTCCAATGACTGCGCCTTTTAATTTCATTGTGGGCCGGATTGTAGCTGTACCGTGGGGGTTTAATAAGCTTTCAAAACCCTGGCAAACTCTGCTGGTTTAATTATCAGGATGTTCCCGTAAGGATTTAATACCAATAGATCATCATCCCCAGTCACGATATATTTTACTCCGCCTGTTACCGCTGCTTCCAAGATAATGTTATCCTTTTCATCCCGGCAGTCAGAGATTCTTTCCGATGGGCAAACAGTAATGGTATATCCACTCAATAAAGCTAACAACTCGTTCACTTTTTCTCGGGTAAATATCTTTTTAAATTTTGGCCTATTTACTACCTCGGTGAGTTCTTGTAATAACGCTTTGGTAACAACAAGCTATTATCTTTTCCACTAGTTCTGGCAGCATTCCTCCCATTAAAAAGCTTATCCAAATATTGGTATCCAGAACAACTTTCATGCCCGCTTTTTCCTGACAGTCTCTACCTCCTGAGTAATTTCATCCAGGCTGAGAGGGTATTTTTGGCTCGCTGCTCCAAGTTCCTTCAGCAACCTCTTGAACCTATCGCCAAAAAGCTCCCTTTCCAGGATTTTGACTATTTCCATCTTATCCTCTAGTGCCAGTTTCATAACTATATTCTTTACCTGGTTTGCTTCCAAATTTACCATTACCTTAGGCATAGCCTCACTCCTTTATTTATGCAACTCTACCACCAAGTCCTGCAATTGCCGACCGGCGGTTGCTAACTTTTCTCTCTTGCTGTTTATTTGTCGGCGGACTTGAGCCAGGTTTCGGCGCTGCTTTTCCAGAGCGGCTTTGGTTTGCTTAGGGGCCGGGCCTCCAGGGAGGCTGCGACTGGCGACACTCTGGGCGGGATCAACCGCTGCGCTCAAATCCGTCTGGCTCAAATCAATCTTTTTATCCAATACGTCCCGGGCGGCTTGCGCTACCTGCTCAACGGATAGCTCTCGCCAGGCAAACCCCGGTTGCCCTGTTGATTGGCGCACCAGTTGCCCCACCAGGAAATGCGCCTGGCGGAAGGCCAGACCCTTGCTTGCCAGCAGCTCGGCCAGATCCAGGGCGGTAATCTGGTTCTGACACACCAATTGATACATACGTTCTTTTTTTATCTTAATGTTGCCCCAGGCCTGGCACATCACCTGCAATGAAGCCTGCACTGTATCCAGGGATTGCCACAGGGGGGGCTTGGTTTCCTGTAAGTCCTTGTTGTAACCGGTGGGAATCCCGTGCAGCATGGTCAAAAGCTGCATCAGCCCGCCAAAGACAGCCCCGCTCTTACCGCGCAACATTTCCAGCGGGCAGGGGTTTTTCTTCTGGGGCATGGCGCTGCTGATATCGGTCAATTCATCCGGCAGTTCAAGCATGGCAAACTCATAACTGGACCAGAGAATAATATCGCCCGCCATGCGGCTCAGATTGGCCATGACAATTGCCAGATTTGAGGCCAGCTCCAGGGCAAAGTCGCGGTTGGATATAGCATCAATACTGTTATCCAGCAAACCGTCAAAGCCCAGCAGCCGGCTGGTGTAGTCTCTATCCAGTGGGAGTGAAGTCCCGGCCAGGGCACAGGCCCCCAGGGGGTTTAAATTCAGGCGGGCGTAACTTTCCTCTAGCCGCTGCAAGTCCCGCCCAAAAGCCGCCAGGTAGCATAAAAGGTAATGGGCTAAGGTGGTTACCTGGGCCTGCTGGGTATGGGTATAACCCGGCATCAGGGTTTCCCTGTGCGCCTCAGCTATCTTCAACAGGGTTTCACTCAGATCGGCCAGCAGATCCATAGTTTCCAGGGTGGCCCGGCGCAGGTAAATGCGCACATCAGCCATCACCTGGTCGTTGCGGCTTTTGCCCAGATGGCTCTTGCCGCCCACCTCCACCCCATAGCAGTCAATCAGATAGCTCTCCACCAGGGGATGGATGTCAATGTAGTCCCCCTCCAGCTTTAACTCCCCAGCCCGCCAGGCAGCACGCGCCTGCTCCAGGCCGTCCATAATCTTGGCCGCATCCTCACGAGAGATAATCCCTTGCTGGTGGAGCATAAGATTGTGTGCCTGCACCACATCTATATCAATCTCTACCAAACGGGCATCCTCCTTCAGGCTGCTGATAAACTCCCGCACATTCTGCGGCATTTTCCCGCTCAAACGCCCGCGCTGGAGGGTTTCTGTTTCCTGGGAAGAGATATTTCCTGGGAAGAGATATTTTTCTTCATTGACTTTACCATTCTTATTAACCTTGTTTGATTAAAACGCTCTTGATAAAGGCCAGGCCGTTGACCAGGGCGGCTTTTAAACCCGCCCGCTTGATATTATACCAGGCAATATGAGGACGCAAGTAAAATTTTTGATAGGCCCGGCGCTGGCATTCAATCAAGGCCTCCCCGTCCAGGTCGTTCATCTCCATTACCGCATTCCCGTAGCGACGGTATTGAGTCCAGTCATCGGTCAGCAGCCGGATGCCCCCATAGCCCTCTTTGGCCATCTGGTAGAGCTTGCTGCCCGGGTAGGGGGTGGTGATGTTGATATAGGCCTGGTAGCACTTGAGGCTGTTGGCAAACTTCATGGTTTGCTGGATAGTTTCCTTGGTTTCAAAAGGGTGCCCGAACATCAGGGAACAGCGGGTTTCTATGCCTAACTCATAGCACCAATCGTAAGCCTGTTTTATTTGCTCCAGGGTTACCCCCTTGTTTATGGCCTTGAGAATTTTCTGGTTGCCGGTCTCCACCCCGAAGGAGAGACGCAGCAGACCGATCTCCTGCAAACGGGCCAGCAACTTCTTGGTGACAGTGCTGGCGTGGGTATAGCCCTCAAAGGTGAACTTCAGGCCGCGCCGCTTGACCTCCTCACACATCTTGAGCACCTTGTCTTTGTTCAGGGTTAAGGTATCGTCACAGATCATAAAGTGATCAATCCCGCTCTTAACCACCCCCTCAATTTCATTTAAAATGCTGTCAAGCTCCCGATAGCGAGGCTTGCCCGGAAACATGGTATTTACCCCGCAGAAGATACAGCCGAAGGGGCAGCCGCGCTGGGTGATAATAGAGGTGACCGGCACCAGCCCCTTGTGGGGAACACTCCACAAGTATTTGTCCTGTTTTAAGAGATGGCGGGCGGGAAAGGGAATGTTTTCCAAATCCTGAATCGGCGACCGGAGCGGGTTGATTACCACCTCACCATCCGGGCTTCGGTAGGCCACTCCGGCAATTCCTTCCACGGGCTGCCCCCGCTCCAGGGCAGCCACCAATTCAGCAATGGTCAACTCGCCCTCCCCAATCACCCCGTAGTCGGCGGCTTTACACTCGGACATGCTCTGGGCTGGCAGGGCGGTGATATGAAAGCCCCCCAGGACGGTAATCAGTTCGGGCATGGCCTGTTTGGCGCTTTCCAAAAGTGACCTGGCGGAGGCATAAATCGGGGTGGTAGCGGTAATGCCGAGAATTTGGGGGCGGGAGGTCTTTAGCTGTTCAATGATGTCCTCCGGGGACATCCCTTCCACATCAGCGTCAATTATACTTACCTGGTGTCCCTCGTCTTCCAGAACCGCTGCAATATAGCAGATTCCCAGGGGCAACTGGGGCTGCGCTCCTACCTTGGCCGCAGCCTTGTATTGCCCATAAGCTTGCACAAAAGGGGGATTTACCAGCAGAATTTTCATTTTATTAAATCCCAACCACAGAGGGCACAGAGGCTTGCCCCTGCGAAAGCAGGGGAATGACAAATGTCAAATTAAATTTGGCATTTGGTAATTTCAATTGACATTCGCCCTTTATACGATATATTATTTATGCTACTTCTTACAATGATAAAATACAAGAGAAAATGCAATTACATGAGATAGGTTGCTTATTATTATGGCTGGTTTCAAAGAAATAGACTAAAACGGGGGTGCATTGTGCGTAAAAAGGGTATTTTTGTCTTATTACTCTTGGTGGTAATCGTTTCATATGTTTGGGCCCAGGCTGTCCCAGGCCTCCACAGCGGTGAACCAACTACTATTTGTGCTGGGCAAATGAGTTTATATGAGCGCATCAATCTTGTCATATGTAGCTTGAGCCTTCTTGTGCTAGTTGGTGGTTTGCTCTATGCAGGGCTACAGCTAAGATCATTGCGTAAAATTCATGCCGACAACCACAAGTGGAATCGCAAAAAAGCAGCACAAGATGTTATTTTTAAGATAACAGAATTGGCAGATCATACAATAAAGCTGAATGAAAAAATCAAACACATAGACACTGCCCAACCTATTCCTGTGCCAGAACTGAAGCAAATTTTTAAGGACAACCCTAACGTGCCAGTAATCCTTCATCATGTATTAAACCATTACGAGGGGTTGGCCAGAGGGGTTTATAAGGGTATTTATGATGAGGATATAATTAAAACAGCTCGTAAAGGCACAATGATAAGAGTATACCGTGTATTTAGGGATTACATAGAGGATAAGCGCAACGAACACGAAACTAACAAAAAGATTTATGAGCAGTTTGAGGCAATCGTAAACAAATGGGAGCAGGAAAGAACACATATACCAAAACCTGACTTGGTAGGAGAAAGGGATAAACAGGGGAAGGCTTAAAAACAAAGACAGCCCAGATAAACATTATCTGAGCTGTCCTTTATATGGTTAATTAGTGGCTAGCTTTCTAAACGATACCAGCTCCCCCATCTTCTCGGTAATTAATCATAGTAATCACCCTTTCTATTTAAAGATTACCCAAAAGAGGATAGAAAGTCAACCCCTACAGCAGGTTTTATACCCGGTAGAGGAACATATCAAACATTGTTACAAGAGTGCAACATGTATGCCAACAACCCTATTTTAAGCACAAATTGGCATAAATGTCAAGAGAAAAGTACATATTTCATATGAGGACAGGTATATAGCGATGCGCCCTCCCCGGATTCTCACCAACCTGGAAGATAGTTTGCAACACTTTGGTCATACTGTCAAGCAAAAAATTGCTTGACAAGCAATTTTTATATCCAAAGTTACAGGAAGAACAATACCTAATGGCCACCATCTACAAAAAAGGCAACATCTATTACCTGAATTATATTGATCCAGACACCGGGGGCCGGGTGCACCAGCCGGTACACACCGACCGGGACTTAGCGAAAAATAAGAATGTGGCTAAGTAACGAGTAGGTTGGGTTGAGGCACGAAACCCAACAATTACCAGAGTGTAGTTTTTGTTGGGTTTCATTTTAGGGCACCTTGAGCATCAAATCGGTGAAGGCAACGCAGCCTCTGGGCTTTTCTGGGCTGCCGACTTCCAGAATTAGCTGGTGGACTTGGGATTTTAATCGCTGTGTTTCAATTCGCCTAGTTGTTTGTCAAGCTGTTCTATTGCCTTAGCCTCAACCAGGGTGATTTGCTCTTTTGCTTTGGCATAGGCCAGTTCGCTTTGGGCCTTTCCCTGTTCAAGGCCAGGGAAAAGTTTAGCCCCTACAATCAAGCTTTGGGTGCTGCCGTCCTTGAGCCAGAGACTGATTTTGAGGGCTGGCTTGCTGAAGCCGTAGTCTTTTTGGGACTCGGGCTGGTCAATGAATTCCCGGGCCTGGAGTTTGGCTATGGTTTTAAGGAGACCGTCTATAAAGGAGACATCGGCTATGGCCGGCTCGGGGTTTAGCCTTACCCAGGTGTCATCGCTCTTGTGTTCAAGCAGGATACTGGCTTCGGCATTGACCAGTTCCAGCTTGGTTACTTCCTGCGGCAGGAAGTAGAGCAGTTTTTTGTCGCGCAGGCCAAAGAGGGTTTTGATTAAAAATTCCCCCGCTTGCTTGGGGAGGGTAAAAACAGGCTCCCGGCTCTGCCGTTTGGCATAGATTTCTGCCTGGTGACCGTCAATTTTGCCCAGGAGCAGGATTTGGTGGCTGTCGTCATTCATGGTTAAGTCAATCACCGCCTGGGGTTTATCCAAACCGTATTGGGCTAAATCCGTTGTATTTTCCACCACAAATCTTTTGGCCTGTACCCCGTCCAGGATATAAAGCAGGTCCTTGACCTCTTTATTGTCTGCCTGGGCCTTGAGGGGTTGGGTTATTTGCCAGCCCTTGGCCGGGTCTTGCTTTAACAAAATCGTCTGCTGGGGGTATTGGAGGTGCAACTGGGATACCTGACTGGCCGCTGCTTTGATGATTTGCTTATTGCGCAGGGCATAGACATCCTTATCCGACTGGCGGCGGAAGTCGGCAGGCAGCAGGAAGACCTTGTCCTCGCCCCCCCGCTTGGCATAGAGGAAATCCCTGGTAGGGGTATCTTTCCCCAGCAAAAGGGGATAATTCTTGTTGGCGCTTGTCAGGGTAATCTTTGAGGCGGGCTGCTGCAAGCCGTAAGGCTCCAAATCTTGAGGGCTTTCCTCTATTACCCGTTCCTGCTTGGCCTCCAGCAGCTTGGAAATCAGCTCCTTGAGCGCACTCTCATCGGCTGTGGCTTGCAGGGGTTCAACTATGTTCCAACTTCCAGCGCTGGTTTTGAGGCAGCGAATCTTCCTGTCCTTCTGCACCAACTGCACTTCGCTGATATCTTCCAGGGAGAGGTTAAAGACTTT
>QIFF01000123.1 GCA_003230635.1 bacterium
ATGCTCATTTGTTTTCACATTTAGATATTATTATTTTAACTAACTGTTTATTGTTGAATCTATGTACCCAGCAAATTACTCTCAAGTAATACAAATATATCATGATAAAAAATACTTGACAAGGAATAACGCACGTAATTCGGGGGGACAGCTTACTTATCTCTCCAAAAGCCGCACCGGCGAGCGCAGTTGCTTTTATCGTGCCCTATCTTCGTAGTGCAGGGCTTTAGCCCTGCTTAATGGGCAGCCCTAAAGGGCTGCACTACTGCTTATGACGGAATTGCAGTTCGTAGAGGTGTTTATAAATTCCATCATGGCTGATTAACTCCTGGTGGTTGCCGATTTCTACAATCTTGCCGTCTTCTATCACTACAATTCTGTCGGCGTTGCGAATGGTGGAAAGGCGGTGGGCGATTACCAGGGTGGTGCGTCCTTTCATCAAGGCTTCCAGGGCTTCCTGCACCAATAATTCGGATTGAGAGTCCAACTCGCTGGTGGCCTCGTCCAGAATTAGAATAGAAGGGTTCTTCAGCAGGGCGCGCGCTATGGTCAGGCGCTTTCTCTGCCCGCCGGAGAGCTTAACCCCGCGTTCTCCCACCGCTGTTTCATAGCCTTCGGGCATTTCGTTTATAAAATCATGCGCATTCGCCACTTTAGCGGCGGCGATTATTTTCTCCCGCGGCGCATCGGGGTGCCCGTAGGCGATGTTATTGGCGATGGTGTCATCAAAAAGAATGGTTTCCTGTCCCACAATGCCAATCTGTCTGCGCAATGATTTAAGCTGCAGGTTGCGCACATCGTTCCCGTCAATTCGCAGGGCGCCGCTGGAGACATCGTAAAAACGGGGGATTAAATCCATCAAGGTGGATTTACCCGCCCCGCTTGTGCCTACAAAGGCCACCACTTCGCCCTTATTTACCCGCAGATTTATGTCTTTCAGCACCAGGTTGTCTTGGCTGTTGTAGGTAAAGTCAACCTTCTCAAAAACAATCTCTTGCTTAAATTCCGGCATCTTTAGGGCATCGGGTTTTTCCTGGATCTCGCTCTCGGTGTCTATGGTTTCAAAAACGCGCTCGGCAGCGGCGATGGCCTGTTGAAAGGTGCTGTTCATGCGGCTCAGGCGGCGGACGGGGTTATAGAGCAATCCCACTGCGACCAGGAAGGAGAAGAAAGTACCCGGCGTCATTACCCCCTCAATTACCTGGCTGCCGCCATACCAGATAACCACTGCGGTTCCGATGGCGCCAAAAAATTCCATCAGAGGGGAAAGCATTTCGTCCGCCCAGACACCCTTCATTTTAATCTCATAAAGCTGCTTGTTTTCCTCCTGAAAGCGCCGGTTTTCATATTCTTCCATGCCGAAGGCCTTGACAATTTTACAGCCGGTAAAAGTTTCATGTAGAACCGTATTTAACTCTCCTATCTTTTCCTGATCCCGTTTGCTGATCTTGCGTAATTTCTTGCCTATTTTGGTTACCGGGAGTATTAAAAAGGGCAAGCAGACAACATAAGCGGCGGCCAACTGCCAGTTGCGGTAAAAGATTACCCCCATCAAAACCACTAAGGTAAAACTCTCGCGGAAGAACTGGGCCAACACCTGAGAACAAACACTGGCCAGCATGCCCACATCATTGGTAATCCTTGACATCAAAACCGCCGAGGGATTATTGTGGAAAAACGATAAAGATAACTCTTGCAGGTGCCGGTAGATTTTATTCCGTAACTCCATGATAATGTGCTGGCCTACCTTGCGCATCAAATAGGATTGCCCGAAGCGCGAGAACCCTTTGGCTAAGTACAGGGCGACTACCACCAGCGGCAGGAGCTTGAGCATAGTCAGGTTCTTTTTCAGAAAGATGTCGTCCAGGACGGGCTTGACGATCCAGGCGGTAGCCCCCTCAGTAGCGGAAACAATCAAGGCCAGGAACATAGAGAAGATAATTTTGGGCGTATGGGGCTTGATGTAGGGTAATAAGCGGGAATATAGCTTGAAACTTTTTTCGGATTTTTGGGTCATTTTGGTTTACCACAGAGGGCACAGAGGAAATGACAAATGTCAAAGTCTTAGCATTGGGATTTTATTGATGGCTAAATTAGGGATTGCCTAAGTTTTTTGTTCCTGGACTTTTTCCTGTACCCACAGATTAATAAGCGTATCAGCGGACACTCCTCGTCTTCGCGCAATAGACTGAATTTGCTTAGATAAATTCTTCTCCATTGCGTAGTAAGTGGTTTCTGATTCAATGTCCACTTCAAATTCAACAGGTTTTGTCTGATCCCAGTAGTCCGAAAGGTCATGGGTATCCCAAAAATCACCAATTTCTTTGTAAGATTTTGCTCCTGATATAGAACTTTTATCCTTCATATCTTCTCCTTTCAGCCTGCGTCATATCCCGTGTTGACAAGATAAGGACATGCCTGTCTTTTTTATACACAAAGAAAACAATGAGATAGCGTCCAGCGTCTGTTCGCCCCATTGCGGCATAAACATTTTCTCCTGAGCGATGACCTTTTTCAATCAAGCGAAAATAAGGCCGACTGGCAAAGACCTCTCTTACTTCATTTTGCTGAACATTGTGCTTTCGCCCGAGTTTTTCAATAACTTCATCAAGCCAGATAACCCCTTCAATTTTCAAGTAACTCTCCCCTTTGCCATTACTTTCTTTTGTGTTCTCTGGGGTGAAAAATAATCCTAATGATACCAATACTCCTGACTGGGGAATTCTCCTGCTTCCACCTCTTGCTTGAACTGCTGAACGGCTTGCAGGCTGGTTTCCCGCAGGTTGGCATAGCGTTTGACAAATTTGGGTGTCTGGGTGCCGAGCAGCACCAATAAATCATGGGTGACCAGCACCTGCCCATCGCAGGCATTGCCGGCTCCGATACCCAGGGTAGGGATTTTTAATTGAGGGCTAAGTTCTCCAGCCAATTGAGCGGGGATGCCTTCTAATACCAGGGCAAAGATACCGGCTTCCTCTAACTCAAGGGCTTGATCAATCAGGATTTGGGCGGCTTCTTTAGTTTTGCCCTGCACCCGGTAGCCCCCCATCTGGTGAATGGCCTGGGGGGTTAATCCCAGGTGTCCCATTACGGCAATTCCTGCCTCCCCGAGGGCATGGACAAGTTCCACTATTCGCTTGCCGCCGCCTTCCAGTTTGACCGCTTCCGCCCCGCCTTCTTTAATGAAACGCCCGGCGTTGAAGATGGTCTCCTTGACCCCCAGATGGTAGGACATGAAGGGCATGTCTCCTACCAGGAGCGCCCTTTTGCAACCCCGGTGTACGGCTTTAGTATGGTGAAGCATTTCCTCCATGGTTACCGGCAGGGTGTTTTCATAGCCCAGCAGCACCATTCCCAGGGAATCCCCCACCAGGATAATATCTACTTCTGCTTCATCCAACAGGCAGGCGGTAGGGTAATCGTATGCCGTAAGCATAGTAATCTTTTGACCGGCAGACTTTTTGCGGATTAACCCGGGAATGGTTACTTTGTCAGACATGGATTGTCGGCTCGCAGGCGCAGGCAAAATTTAGGATCGTGGTTTTCTTCCAGCAAATGCGCTATATCATTTTTGAACAGGGGGTGTTCCAGTTGGGGGGCAATCTCGGCCAGGGGAGCGAGGACAAACTTGCGCTCGTGCATCAGGGGATGGGGAACCTGTAAGTCTATTTCATCAACGACTTCATTGCCGTAGAGCAGTAAATCCAGGTCAATCTTACGCGGACCCCATTTAAAAGAGCTTTCCTTGCCTAAATCCTTTTCTATTTCCTGCATCTTTGCAAACAGCTCTTCCGGCCCTAAGTCGGTAATTACCTGCACCACCGCATTGACAAAATGGGGCTGCTTTTCGTATCCCACTGCCTGGGTGCGGTAAAAAGAGGAACAGCGCACCACTTGAATTTTCTCTGAATCCAGCTTGTGCAGGGCGCGCAGGCAGTTTGCCAGCGGCTCTTCCAGGTTGGAGCCCAGCCCAATGTAAGCAGTGGTTTTGCTATCCATTTTAAAACCCTACCTTTCCCATGCGGGCAAGGGCTTCTTGCAGCCGCTCCGCCTCCACCGTCAGAGCAAAGCGTATAAAACCCTCGCCAGACTTGCCGAACCCGTTACCGGGAGTGGCGATAATTCCGGTTTCTTCCAGCAGGTGCAGGCTGAAGCCGGTGGAGTCATAGCCGGCCGGTACCTTGACCCAAAGATAAAAAGTGGCTTGCGGAGAAACGACATCCAAACCAAGCCGTTGCAATCCTGTTACCATTATATCTCGTCTTTGCTGAAATGTCTTGCAAAAAATTGGCACCAGGGCCTCATAATTTTGCAGCGCCTCTATCCCTGCCAACTGGACAGCCTGGAAAACCCCTGAATCTATGTTGGTTTTTACCGCTCCCAGGGCGCCGACCAATTCCTTGTTGCCCACCGCAAATCCCAG
>QIFF01000371.1 GCA_003230635.1 bacterium
CGTACAACGGTACTGCAAGCAGGCAGCAAATGGGAAACGCCCGCTACGCTTACCAAACAAATGCGGCAGCCGCCATAAGGTTTTTTGAGCCTGGGATAATAGCATAGATTAGGAATCTTTATCCCGCAAACCTTGGCCGCTTGGAGGATACTACTGTTTTTAGGAACGGAAACAGACTTATCGTCGATTGTAAGATTAATCATTTTGAACGCAACTCGGTAGAGGTTGAGTAAAAATTATAAAAACACAGAAGGGTATCCCGTCTTGTTCTAGAGGCAGGGCCGTCTGTGTTTTTATAAATCGGTAGGGTGCCTTGAAAAATAAGAATTTTAGTTCAATATCAAGGCATGCGAAAAATTTAACCGCAGGCATATGTTTGATATTCCGAGGATTAAATTTTGAGCATAACGCAGATATTGGGCGATTTTTCAAGGTGCCCTGTATAAGAAGAGCAGGGAAAACAACCTGTAGTGAATAACCTCTTTCTTTTATGCTATTTTGATGCCGTTTTTCTTGATTTCCCACACCAGGGGGTTTTCATCGCGGAACCTCTCCGGCCGAAAGGGAATGGCCTCAATGCGGACATCTATACCCCGGCGTATCTTGCATACCAAGTCCCAGTCAGCCAATCTGTCTCCACTAAAATCGCTGGAAACCACGGCAATATCAATGTCGCTGTCAGGATGCGCCTGACCGCTGGCATAAGAACCATACAAATATGCCCCCAACACCTTAAGCCCCGCTCTTTTTAGGGCTTCTATAAATTGGTCGGCAATATTTAGAGTCGTGTTTTCCCTTTGAACCATCCGGCTTGCCTTCTACTTTACCTATAAGCTTCTTTCCTGCTCTTAATCCGATATATACGGATTGTTTTGGTCTTGTCATTTACCGTGTAAAGGATACGATAACCCCCGGCTCTAATCCTATATCCGTCAACGCCAGCTAATTTCTTGCACCCGTGTGGTCGGGGGTTCTGTGACAAGAACAAGATTTTTTCGTCAATGTTTCGGAGGAATTTAGTTGGTATTGCCTCAAGCTCTTTCTCAACCTTCTTCTCAAGCAGCAGCTTATACATCAAAGCTTACCTTTGGAAGTCAACCGCTTTCTTACCCTGGCATATTCAACAAAACCCTCTGCCTCTTGCACCGCCTGCTTCAAATCCAGGGAATCCTCCATTCCCTCTATCATTTCCTGCAAGCGGTGGTATTCTTTAATATCAAGAATTACCCCCGTTTTGCCTCCCTTTTCATTGGTGATATATTGCTTTACTTCTATTTGCTGGAGCATTGTATTTTTCCTCATGGTTCAATTGTAGGGTGGGCATAGCCCACCCTGCCTACTCTTATATCATCCTCAGCCGAGGTCAGCCAGTAGTGAATAACCTCTTTTACGTTCATGTCAATCCTGTCAAAATTTATTTCCTCAAAACATCGGCTCCATTTCCAGAGCGGGATGGCCTACTTTTCCTAAAAATTCGATCACTTCTTCCTCGGTAGTAGCCACATCTTCATCAGCAATCATATCCAGCAGTTTTTCCAGCCCCAAATCCTTGGCCCGTTTTTCCAGCAGGCTGCGGATTTCATCCTTGAGCATTTTGGGCATCCAGACCACCCGCTTAAGCCCCCCTTCACTCAGGATGTATTTACTGCTGCCGATATAATACTTGCTGTGCCCTATAAATCCCGGGGTTTGCAAGCCGCCGCCCACCGAGCCGGCCATGGTGGAAAACTTCATTCCCGAGGGGGTCATTTCCGGATACTCGCGGTTTACAATCATTACCCCGTTGGTCATAGGCAAGATTGCGGTGATACATTCAAAGCAGCCGCAGGAGGTCATGGGGTCTTCCATCATGCTGTAAGCGTTAAAGCGTTCAATGTTGTTGCGTGAGGCCTGATAGATGAACTCGTTGATTCCCTTCCATTGCCCCTTGGTCGGGTCAAGGACTTCCCCCTTGCTGATGGGCTGGTTCGGGCCGGTAGGCTCGATTTGATGGGCGGCTTTGCCGTCCAGCCAGCCATAGGCCCCGCAGAGGCCGCTGCGCTCCGGGGTAATCACGCAAACATGGTTGGGGGCGAAGGACTGACACAGAGTGCAGGAGTAAAAGGTCTCCACCGATTCATCGGTCAGCGAGCCCAGACGCTCATCACGGTAGTGATAAACGGCGCGCGCCTCTTCACGCAGCCTTTCCACGTCTTCCTGCTTGGTATAGATTTTGACCTGTACTTTATCCAAAATCTTGCCGTATTCGCCGTGGAACTTGGCGTGGATAATCTGTCCCAGGTGAGAGAACTTGAAGCCGGCTTTTTTGCCTTCCTTGCTGATTCGCACCCAATTGGTATCCCGCTGCCCCATGTGGAAGACTCCCTGGGCAGCATTAAACAGGCGATGTATCTGGCGCTCCAAAATGGGCTCAAAGTCGGACTGCATCTCACGGCCGGCCACCTCTACCCAAACTCCGAAGGGAACAGCGGTGCCTTCGGGCACCTGGTCAATCTCCGGCCCGATCACTTCCACCTTGCCGTCCTCCACCCCATTCAATTCCCTGGTGGTAACAAATTCAAAGGTCGGCGAGCGGTTGCCTCCCATTTCGCAGTACATGTCGTCCTTGCGAATGCGCTCACCCTCAAAGGCCGGGCCATAGGCCACCGGCACCGGCACCTTGCTGATTTGCACCTTCAGCCCGCGCACCTCAATGGCTTTGGCCACAATCTTGTCGTGGGGAATTCCCGTACCGCCGGAAACCACATGCTCATAAGTACAGACCCCGGTGGGCAGGATTTCAGGTATGCCGATGTCGGCAATGGTGGGGAAGCCGAAATTAATCGCTCCCGCCGCCTGGGCGTATTTCTCATCATCCAGCAAGGCTCCCGGGGCAGCGTCCTTGTCCTCACCCAGGGCCAGGACAAAGGCAAAGATGCGGTTTTTGTTATACAATAGATTACGGCGGAAATCCCCGGGCTGAACCCCCCCAAAGGATAAAGCGGCGCGGGCGGCAAAACCCAGGGCAAACACAGTGGCGGTAATATCCTTGCCAAAGGGCACCAGGCGCGTTTCCCAGCCCAACTGCACACCTTCCCGGCGCAACTGCTCGGCAAAGCTTACCCCCTCGGTTTCCGAAGACATAAAAATGTACAGGTTCTTTTGCTGCAACTCGCGGGCGATTTTGACTGCGGTTTTAGAGTCCGGAGCAGCCCCCACAATGGCGGCAAAACCCGGAGCGGTACCGTCCACAAACTCAATTCCGCGCTTGCGCATGATAATGTCATCCGCCGCCCCCAGCCAGAAATTGCCCTCCTCCGGGCAGTTCTCCGCTATTACATAGGGAACAGGGTCTTCCAGATACTTGAGAACCTCAATCACCTCGTCGACAAACAGGGTTGCCATGCCCGCATCCAGGGTGTTTCCCAGGTAGGGCAGCCAGACATGCTCACTGGGCTTGGGGGGCAGTAATGATTTGGCACGCTCAATTACCGGGGCTAAATCACCAATTTTTCTGGTTTCCATCCCGGTCATAGCCTGAACAACCGGCAGAAAATAGCCGCTATTGGGGAATTCCACCACTTTATCCGGGCCGTGAATTTCCAGCGCACTCTTATAGGCGTCCTCGGCACGCTTGACGAGCTTATAAGCGCCGCGAATGGCCGCTGAGGCAATGATTTTTGACATACAGTAAACCTCCTTGAATTGTCAGTTGATTCTGTCCCTGACCAGTTCCTCCACCACACCCGGGTCGGCCAGGGTGCTGGTGTCGCCTATATCTTGCTCAGCGGCGGCGATTTTCTTCAAAATACGGCGCATGATTTTTCCGCTGCGAGTCTTGGGCAGGGCATCGGCGAATTGAATCTTATCCGGCTTGGCGATTGGCCCAATTTCCTTGGCTACGTGCGCACGCAGTTCTTGAATCAGCGCCGGGGTTTTTTCCTGCCCCGTCTTCAGGGTTACAAAGGCGTATAGCCCTTGTCCCTTAATCTCGTGGGGCATGGGCACTACCGCCGCCTCGGCTACAGCCGGATGGCTGACCAGGGCGCTTTCTACCTCCGCAGTACCAATCCGGTGGCCGGAGATGTTGATTACATCGTCAATCCGCCCCATTAGCCAGAAATCGCCGTCTTCGTCTATGCGCGCCCCGTCCCCGGCAAAATACACTCCCGGAAAGCGGCTGAAATAAGTTTCTTTGTAACGCTGGTCATCGCCCCAGATGGTGCGGGCGATTCCCGGCCAGGAGCGCTTGATCACCAGGTAGCCGCCCTCGTTGGTGTCCGCCTCTGAACCGTCCTCGCGCAGCACCGCCGGTATTACCCCTGGAAAGGGGCGGTTGGCTGAGCCGGGTTTCAGGGTGTGCGCACCGGGCAGGGGAGTGATTAGAATTCCCCCGGTTTCGGTCTGCCACCAGGTGTCCACGATGGGGCAGCGTTCCTTACCTACTACCTTGAAATACCACATCCAGGCCTCAGGGTTAATCGGTTCTCCCACTGTGCCCAGTAATCTTAAACTGGACAAATCACGCCCATTGACCCAATCATCGCCGTTCTTGGCAATAGCCCGGATGGCGGTAGGGGCGGTATAAAAGATGGTTACACCGTATTTCTCCACCACCTGCCAGAACCTGTCCGGGGCGGGATAGCTGGGCACTCCCTCAAACATAAGGGTAGTTGCCCCGTTGGCCAGGGGGCCATAGACAATATAGCTGTGCCCGGTAATCCAGCCGATGTCGGCGGTGCACCAGTAAACATCCTCGTCTTTTATATCAAAAATCCATTTAACGCCGGTGGTATGCAGCAACCCCTTGGGTTTGCCGGTGGTGCCGCTGGTGTATAAGATAAAGAGCGGGTCTTCCGCCTCCATTACCTCGGCCTCGCAGATATGGCTGCTCAGAGCCATTTCCTCATGCCACCAGCTATCGCGTCCTGCTTGCCAATCAACCTGGTTGCCGGCCCGCCTGACCACAATCACCGCTTCCACGCTGGAGGTGTTTTTCAGGGCTTCATCCACATTACCTTTTAAGGGGATTACTTTACCTGCCCGCAGGCTGCCGTCGCTGGTAATCACCAGCTTAGCCTGGCAATCGTTAACCCTGTCCTGTATGGATAGGGCGCTGAATCCGCCGAAGATGATGCTGTGAATCGCCCCGATACGGGTGCAGGCCAGCATGGCAATCGCCAGCTCGGGAATCATGGGCAGATAAATGCAAACCCGGTCGCCGCGCTGCACGCCCTTGCTTTTTAAGACATTGGCAAAGCGGCAGACCTCATGGTGCAGTTGCTGATAAGTAAGAATTCGGCTGTCTTCCTCCGGCTCGCCCTGCCAGATAATGGCGGCCTTATTCTTGCGCCAGGTCTTTAAATGGCGGTCTAAGCAGTTATAGGAAACGTTGAGCCTGCCCCCTTCAAACCAGTTTCCGAAGGAGGGCTGTGTCTCCCGAAAGACCTTATCCCATCTTTGAAACCAGCATAATTGCTCGGCCGCTTTCCCCCAGAAATCCTCCGGCGACTTTACAGAGGGCTGGTAAATCTGCTCGTACTGCTGTTGGCTCTGGATATAGGCCCTGTCCCTGGACGCCCAGGACAAATCTATCTTGCGTGTTTCCGCCTGCATGGAAGTAATGGTTTTTTCGGACATGGGATTGGCTCCTTTTTATTGTTGGGTTTCGTCCCTCAACCCAACCTACGCCGCTATTTGGTTATAAGGCGGTATCGTTTTAAGGGTTCAATTATCTCAAAAATAAGTTTATCTCCAACCTTAATTTCAGGATGTTTCTCGTACCATTTTTTGAGATTACCAACCCAATGGCCTGCTTGTGGGTCTCCTGTTAGGGTTCCCTTAGGAGCGCAGCTTATGTAAGTTGTTATTTCTCCAATAGCTGTTTCTAGGATAAAAGGTGCTTTGAAACCGGGAAAGTCCCCTCTATATTTTTTTGGAATATAAAAGCCATAGCCATATTCTGTCATCCACGATTTACGGATTTCAAGTTCAATAAATCTATCAGGTGGTTTAGTTTTGTTCTCTTTAGGTTCAATCGCCTTTTCAGAAATTATCGGTTCAAACAAATGAGCGTGAACTTCCAAGCCAACTCCTTCTCTTTCAAAGGTCATAAACTCTACAAGCTTAGTTTCTCCAATAGGGAATTTTACCTCTTTTAGTTCTTCGGTTATCTTATCAATTATAATGACCAATATAGGGTCTTTAAAAATAAGATTTGCGATAAAATGATGGAGCTCATCTGAACCAATCGTTTTTCTCAAACGCGCCGCTTTAACAACATCATTCTTAATGTCATTATAAATAGCATTGATGATATTATGGCGGGTTGATGAGTTCTTTATCCCGTTGATAAATTTATTAATCTGAGGAACTATATGTCCATATACTGAATGAGATGCTAACTCAATTTCAACAACATACCACTGGGGTCTTCCTGAGAACGAAATTACGAGAGCATCCGGGATTGAACCAACTCCGGCTTGAGATTTAATTTTTTGCTTTGAATTGAACCAAATAGAATCATTACCAAAAATATCATGGGAATGTTCACTAACCATTCTTTCAAACTTATCTTCTAAGGATGGAACCCATAACTTATACTTCACATTATCAATAATTAATCTCATGTTTATCTGTTTCCAATCCTATTCAATTACCAAATCTATCCCACAAGCCGCTGTTTTTCAAACACCACAATTCCTTCCCGCTCAATCTTTTTTATAAAATCATTATCCTCAAATTCATCGGGAAAGCCCACCGGTTGTAAGTCTATATTCAGGTTCATCGTCTTGTTGAATAAAAAGGTTAAAATGTCCACTGTCTTCCAACCCACAAACTTTTTGGAAAAAACAGCTACATCAACATCGCTGCCCTTACCATAAGAACCGAACAATATAGCTTTATCTACTTGGATTTCTGAGAGAAGGTTATTAATGAACTTCCCAATTTGAGCCTTTATTTTATCCGGGATTTTATCCATGAGAACAACTCCTTGGCATTCTCAAAAATCTTGGTGGCTTCCCCTTTATCTACCAAACTTGAGAGCTTTTCTTTGTATAGCGGATACCGCCCTTCAATATAGTAAGCGGTTAGCCGATTAAGAAATTCCTTTTGTTCGGTAGTACAATCTAACGAGGTTCCCTTAAGAATATATAGTAAATTGTGGGTGAATGGGGGGTCCTCCTTGTTTTCCTTTAAATACAAAGCTTTCAGCAATTTTTCTAAGGCCTGCTGCGCCATGAACACAGTATATAGAAAGCGACTGGTGTGCAACATGGCCCCGCTGGTTTTCAGGTCATATTCGGCAATATCCAGCCAGTAGTCAATCTTTTCAGCCAAATCCACTGTTACACCTCCAGCTTCCGCCTCATCTCCATATCGTAAAGCACCCGTTCCTGCTTTTTCTGGATGCCCAGGGCGGTGCGCTTGGCAATCAAATGCTCAATAATAATCTTTGCCATCTTATGCGGGTCGGGGGTGAATGCCCATTTGCCGCCGGTGATTTTTTCATAGCCTTCGGTTAAGAGTTTGTCTACACAGGGACTGCCCTTGACTGGAGATTCCGAGCCGAAAACCACCAATGCCCCGGAGGCGACAAAGTATTGACCGATGGCAATTGCCTTTTCACTCATCCACTCGGCTGCGCAACCGGCTATCGGTAAATCAGATAAATCGTCCCCCAGGCCGCCCTCAGCCACCAGTTCGGCGCAGGCAATCAGAATACGAGAGTTATCCACGCAGGAGCCGCAATGTAATACCGGGGGGATGCCCACTGTCTCACAGACCTCGGCCAGGCCCTTACCGGCGTATTTCAAGGCCGCTTCAGGAACAAGCAAGTTATCCCGTCCACTGGAATAAGCGGCGCAGCCGGTATGCAGCACCAAAACGTTATTGGCGATCAATTCCTTGACCAGAGTGCTGGTTACTCCTTTAGCTTCCAGGCGGGGCAGCAGACAGCCGACCACTCCCACTACGCCTAGAATACGCCCGTTGATAATGTTATCGTTTAAGGGGCGATAGGAAGTACGGAACGACCCCCCGAGCATTTGCTTAATTGTTTCGTGTGAAAATCCGACTACCACATCAGAGGTGTCTTTGGGGATTGTTACCGATTTGCGGTTGGGGTAATTTTCAATCGCCGTCTTGACAATCTCGCGGGCGGTGGCCAGGGCGTTTTCCTCGTGCATTTCCATGTGGGTAGCCCCGGGAATTTTGGCCTTGGGAGAGGTGGTGATAATCTTGGTGTGGAAACATTTGGCTACACTGGGCAGTGACTAATACCATGACTTCTACCGCTCCGGTAATAATTGCCAGCTCTTGCTGCGAAAAGCTGCCCACCATCGGTATGCCGTGGCGTTGTAACAGCTCATTGGCGGTACAGCAAATCCCGCCGATATTGATTCCTTCGGCGCCCTTGGACTTGGCCAGCTCAAGCAGTTCCGGTTCCTGGGCGGCTACCACCACCATTTCCGCCAGGAGCGGATCATGCCCGTGCACAATAAGGTTGACCTGCTTTTCCTCCAGGACGCCCATATTCATCTTTCCGCGCACCGGAGTAGGGGTGCCGAACATAATATCTTGCAGCTCAGTGGCGATCATAGAGGCGCCCCAGCCGTTGGCTAAAGCGGCGCGCGATCCCTGAAGCAGCAAACTGTCCGGATCCATATCGGTGCCGATGGTTGTGCGGTGCATTAAATCTACAATTTCACGGTCAATGCCCCGTGGGGATATTCCCAGTTTATCCCACAATTCCCGGCGCTTTTTTGGGGCGCGGGTAAGCAGATGTAAACTACCTTTTTGCTGCCCGAACTCGGCGAGGGCTTTTTCTCCCAACTGGCGGGCGATTTCCATCTTATCCACTCCATCAGTGGGTATTTCAAAAATCTCAGCCATCATGTGCAGCTTTTTTTCATCCTTAATTGTGTAGTCGGATAATTCTCCCGTTGCCATGCCTAAGAAGGTATGCACTATATCGCGGGCATGCTCTATGTGAGCGGAATTGCCGGCGGCAATCATGCGGCAAAAATTGCGGGCGGCGATAGTGTCGCGGCCGGCTCCGCATACCCCGTGTTTTTCCTCGGCGCCCTCTTTGGTAAGGACCCGGCAAGGCCCCATATCGCAGTGTTTGCAGCAAGCTCCCTGCGCCCCGATTGGACAGGGCTTCATGGTCTCGGAACGCACAAAAGCGGTTTCCACGTTGTCTTGCTTGGCCTTTTCAATCAGCGCATCGCAGGCGCTGGGACAAGTACAGGTTGTTTCAGTCATAGAAGATACTCCCTTAGAAATTACGCAAAAAAGCGGGTAGATTGCCGGCTTCCCGGGGGCCGACGATAATTTCCCAGTCCGGCAGCAGTTCGGCTACTTCCCCGGAAAGGACGGCGACATAACCGGGAATTACCAGCTTGCGGGTTTTGGCCTTATCGGTAATGCCGCAGCTATTGATGACCTTGGCAATCTTGCCGGCATTGAATTTATCCGCCGCCCAGGCGGTGAGGACCGACATCCCCTCGGCGTCGGCCACCAGCAGCCAGGTCGGCACCTTGCTGTTTTCAACCTCACCGGCGACTATAAAATAGGTCAGCGAAAAATTGGTGGTAATTAGGATAGGAGAGTCTGCTCCGGCTTCCCCAATCTTATATACCTTTTCCTGCACCTGAAGCGGCTGCTGGGGATCGGTATAAATGTTCTGGCGCAGGGTGAAGAGGGGCAGCATCTTCCCGACTTCGGTTGAACTCAGGACAATAATAGCGGCGTATTTCATAACCAGGATTGCCGCCCGGCTGATCTCTTCCTGGGCAGAAGCACCTTCACCTACAGCGGATTCTAAAACTGGAAAGCCCAGCCCCTTGGCCGATTTCTTCAGGGCCGCCCGCCGAATCTGGGTTAACTGAGCAAGGGTTGTCCCCAGGGGTTGATGACCGGGATGAAGGACTATATCTTTAACTCCCAGGGCCAACACCTTTTCGGAAAGATCGTTCAACTTTTCCAGGCCTCCAGCATGGTGAACAACCAGTGGGCACTGGTGCTTTTTCGCCAACTCCGCCATAGCTTGATAGTTATTTTCATTAGCAGCGGCAATAAGCGGTTTATCAACGGCGGTGAGTTCCAGGGCCGCAGCCATGATGCCGGTATCGGGAGCAGCTAAAATCAAAGGCAGCTTGCTTTTACTTTGAACCAACTTGATGACGGTTAAAAACTTATCCTTATCCTTCGAGACATTTTTGACCACAAGCAGGCTGAATTTTAAAATCTGTCCCACCCGTTCCATGCTGGCCGCTTCAAGGGCCGCAAGTTTTTCCTCAATTTCTGTGCTGCCGGCGGTATCCTCAATGCGCAGGGCAAATCCCGGGGCATGCACAAAGGTCTTCTCGTGGCGGAAAAGCACCGTTTCCTCACCGATTTCTAATTGGTTCTCTCCCCTGCCAATCTTGACCAGGCGGATGGGGGGAGCGGAAGCTTCACCTAACAGGGCCTTGGTTTTTTCGGAAATGTATGGGCAGGCATCCAGAGCGATCTGCTTGGCGGCCAGCTTCATGGCAAAGGCCAGACAGGTGGGAAAACCGCACTCCTTGCAGTTTGTCCTGGGAAGGTGTTTGTAAATTGCAATTCCGGTTAGGGCCATTCTGTTACTCCTTAAAAAGCTTGGCTGTCTTTTATCTT
>QIFF01000008.1 GCA_003230635.1 bacterium
GAGTCCCAGGACTGGGCGCAGATGCTGCTGCGTATGTTTTTGAGGTGGGCGGAAAGAAGGGGGTACTCCGCCAAAATCGTGGATCTTTTGCCCGGTGATGAGGCGGGCATTAAAAACGTCACCCTAACGGTCAGCGGGGAGTATGCCTATGGCTATTTGAAGGGTGAATCCGGGGTGCACCGCCTGGTGCGCATTTCCCCCTTTGACGCCAATAAGCGCCGGCACACCTCTTTTGCCTCGGTCTTTGTTTATCCGGAAATAGACGAGGATGTTGAAGTTGATATCAACCCCAAGGAGTTGCGCATTGATACCTATCGCTCCCAGGGGGCGGGGGGGCAGCATGTCAATGTCACTGATTCGGCAGTGCGGATTACCCACCTGCCCACTAGGATTGTAGTGCAGTGCCAGAACGAACGCTCCCAGCATCAGAACAAGGAAGTAGCCATGAAAATCCTGCGCGCCCGTTTGTACGAGCACTACCAGCAGGAGCAGCAGAGTGTGGTTCAAAAATTGCATGATGGGAAGAAGGAGATTACCTGGGGGAGCCAGATCCGCTCCTATGTTTTTCAGCCTTATCAAATGGTGAAAGACCATCGCACTAATCTGGAAGTGGGTAATGTAAGCGCAGTCATGGACGGTAGTATTGACCCCTTTATTGAGGCCTTCTTGGCCTGGCAAAAGGAAAAGCTATGAGCAAAAACCTCAGCACTCATTCCGCTTTGCGGCGGCTGGGTTTCAGGCTGGCAACGGTAATCCTTGTCCTTAGCTGCCTGTGGGGCTGCGCCAAACAAGATGATAGTTTTAAAAAAAGCCGCCAGCGCTTTCAGAGTGGCCTGGAGAAGTTTAAGCAGCTAAACATGTCCGAGGCTGTGAAGGAATTCAGCTATTTATCTTGACCCGGGATTTGATGAAGCCCATTATTATCTGGCGCGGACTTATCAGAAGATTGGCAGTCTGGATGAGGCAGCGCGTTATTTTAAGCTGTATTTAAAGTTCAATCCCGAGCATACGGATACGCATTTGCAGTTGGCGCGTATCTATCATCGCAAGGGGCAAGATATTGAGACCCTGGAGGAGGGGAAATATTTACTGGATAAGTTACCCCCTGATGAGGCGGCAGTGGTGGAGGTGCACGAGATTCTGGGGGATGTTTATCTGAAGGTTAAAAGGGATTACGAAGCAGCAGCCTATCATTACCGCCAGGTTATGGAAGCCGACCCCCAAAGGCCGGGTGTATATTTAGCCTTTGCCCAGATTTATCTGGTTCAGGAAGATCAGGAGAGCGCAATTCGCATGCTGAAACGGGTAATCAGCCTGGAGCCAAATAATAAAGAAGCGCGTAAATATTTGATCATTATATATCGCAAAATAGGCAAACTGGATGAGCTGGTAAAACTTTATCAGGAGAGGCTGGAGCAAACACCCGCAAAAGAGGTACGCCTCATCGCCGACATCCACAGTGAGTTGGCCCAAATCTATTGGGGCCAAGGTAAGACCGAAGCCGCCAGGGAAGAGGCCCTCAAGACCCTGGAAGCTGATTCAACTGACTCCCACGCCCGGGAGATTTTGGCCAAGGGTTATTTGCGGGCCAAGCAATATGAACAGGCGCTGCAGGAATTGGAAATCCTATACAAGTATGAATACAAGCTGGAAGAGACCTTAATCGCTCTGGCCATGACCTATCGCCGGCTAAACCGCATTACAAAAGCGCTTGATACCTATGAAAACCTGGTTTTTGTGCGACCGGATAATTTTGAAGCCCAATATTATCTGATTCTGCTCTGCCTGCAAACCAAGCGATGGGACCGCGCCATCCGGGGCGCCAATGACCTCCTAACCAGATTTTACGACTTCTCACCGGCTTATCTTTTCTTAGGGCGGGCTTATATGTTCAAGGGAGACTGGGGTCAGGTAATTAAGAACACAGAGCTGTTTCTCATACCGGCAACTGAAAGGAAGGGCAGACGGGAACGCCAGTTTTATGAGCTTGCCTATCCTCACCTGCTGCCCCCCAAGGAATTTCTGGAACGTGACCAGCAAAAAAGGGTCATAGAAGGGCATTATCTGCTGGGGCTGGCCTTTTTGGGCAAACAGCGTTTGCCGGAAGCCCTGCGGGAATTTAACCAGGTGAGCCGGCAACTAGCTACCTTGGGGGATGTCTATCTGAATAAGGCCATTATTTATCACCTGCAGGGCGATCTTGAGCAAGCCATTCTTAATTGCCAACTGGCTTCCCAACAGGTGCAGGTAAATAAAGAACTGCTGGATTTCATCCTGGCTAATATCTATACCAGCCAGGGTGATTTAAGCCAGGCCAGCCGACACCTCAAGCAGGCCGAGGGCTTGATTTACGGTTTTAGCCTCAAGAAAATGGATATTACTAAGACTGTGAGTGTTAAGACTCCCCTGTCTCTGGCCCATCTTAGCCTGGGGGTGGTTTATCTCCTGAACAGCTGGAAAGAAAAGGCCAAACCCGAATTTGAAAAAGTGCTGACAGGCAACCCGGATAATCCCCTGGCCAAGTACTTGAACAACGAACTCTACCAGCTAATGAGCAAACACTATTACAAATCCGCCCACCTGGCAAGGGTAATTGACCAGATTTACCAGGAGTGATGTTTGTGGTATAATTACAGGAATTTTGACAGGATTAACAGGATTTTTTATCTTGATATTTTTATCCTTTGCCGTTGCGTCGGGAAATTGTTTTCCCGACGCCCTGCGTATCGGGATTACAAAATCCCCATACAACAAGGGAAAAGGTCTACGCGACCCCTTGTTGGTTTCGGCCTGGGGACAGGCCGAAACATCGATGCGCGGGTTTTTGTAGGGGCGGGTCTTGTGCCCGCCCGCTGTTTCCCTCTCCCCACCGGGGAGAGGGCCAGGGTGAGGGGGAAGTGTAGGAGCGGCATCCCTGCCGCGATTAATCGTGGCTGGAAGCCACTCCTACACCAACACTAAACCGGCACCGGGCGCTGCCCGGCGGGAGCTAAGATGAACAGGAAATGGGGCATAGTCTTGCTGGTGCTGCTGGCGAGCTTGCTTTTAGCCAGTCCAAACACTAAGGCTGCCGAAAAAGCAAATAATATTGACCCTGAAATACAACTTGAAATTGAGCGGCGGATTAATGAGAGAAGTTTAGAAGATTATAAAAAGATTGATGATAGATTTGGTGATTATAAATGGTTTGGCATGCTCATTGTTGTTCTTCTGGGTGCTTTAGGCTCTGCTTTAATTAAGGAAACAGTAACCCGAAGGGTTGATTCAAGGATAAATGAGGTTGTGGAGAAGTTAAAGCCGGAGGAGAAAATACAAAATAGAATAGATGAGCTATATAAAACAATAGAATCACATAAACAAGATATTGAGCGATTAAAACAAAGAGCTGAAAAAGAACTCCAGTTAAAAATTGAGGAAATAAAAAATATCAGGCCGGAGGAAATGACGCCGGAACAAAAGGGGGTAGTAGAGGAACTCGTTGAAGAGATAGAGGAAAAACCGGAAGAAGAATACTCTGCTGATGACTACTTTATGCGGGGATTTCAAGCTCGAATGGCGGGGAAATTTGAAGATGCGATCAAATATTATCAGAAAGCTATCAGACTAACACCTACTCCTAATGCCTATTATAATCTAGGCATTTCATATTTTGACATTGGCGAATATGACCAAGCTATAGAAGCTACGGAAAAAGCTATCCAACTAAAACCTGATTTCTCGTCTGCCTATTATAGCCTTGGGTGGGCATATGGTAAGATGGGCAAATATAACCAGGCCATAGAAGCCTATCAGAAAGCCATCCAACTAAAACCTGATTTCCTAAAAGCCTATTATAATCTAGTCTGCACCTATTCCCTCAAAAAAGACAAAAACACCGCCATCAAGTATCTAGAGCTAGCCATAGATAAGGGCTATAGTAAGCTCAAACATATTGAAGAAGACGGCGACCTTGACTTTATTAGGAAGACGACGGAATATAAGCGGATAATAAAGAAGTTAAAGGATAAGTTGCAACGATAAATTCAAATGTCGTTGCGAGGAGGCGCAGCCGACGAAGCAATCTCAGGAGTAGGGCGTTTACGCCCGTGGAAACGAAGCAACTACTCACGGGGCTAAAGCCCCTACTCCCGATATTTTCAAATAACAGATTGCTTCGCTTTGCTCGCAATGACAAGTTGCGGAAGTGAATTCAAATGCAATTCTTAACCCCAAAAGAAAAAGCAGCTATCCTTGAGTTTAAGTCCCGGCTGAAAACTGTCCTGAAGGGTAATTTGGTCAAGCTAGAACTGTTTGGTTCAAAGGCCAGCGGGGCGTTTGACAGGGATTCCGATTTAGATGTATTTGTGCTGGTAAGCAAGTTGAGTTTGGATTTAATCAACAAAATAGCTGAAATATCATTGCAGATTGATTTAAAGTATGATGTCCTGCTATCGCCATTAGTTTATGATGAGTATGAATTTGAGCAGAATAAAAGGTTAGGCTCACCGATAGTAGGCGAACTGGATACAAAGGGAGTTTTGCTGTGAATGAAGAAGTAGCTGCCCTGGCTAAGTACAGATTAGAAAAAGCAAGCATCCACTTAAAATCCGCTATAGATTTGCTTAATTGTAGTGACTACCTTGATTCTGTCAGTCGCTCTTATTACGCTATATTCTCTGCCGCCCAGTCTCTGCTGCTTACCAAGAACTTAGCCAGTCGCAAACATTCTGGGGTAATCTCACTCTTTATTCAAAACTTTGTGAAAGCAAAGATAGCGAGTGTGGAATGTGGTGAGATTATTAAAAAAGCCAGGCTGTTTCGGGAAAAGGCCGATTATGGTGATTACATTTCAGTCTCCAAGGAGCAGGCCGAACAGCAAGTCAAAAACGCCGAGAAATTCATCGAGGAAATCAAGCAGACTTTAAAGAACGTCAAATGATTACAATTATAGACTACGGTATGGGGAATCTGCGCAGTGTGCAGAAGGCGTTGGAGAGGGTGGGTTATTCCGCCCAAGTCAGCAGCAGTCCTCAGGCGATTAAGGATGCCCGGGCGGTTGTTTTGCCCGGGGTTGGGGCCTTTGGGGATTGCATGCAAGCCTTGCACAAGCTGCGCCTGGTGGAGCCTTTGCTTACGGCAATCAATTCGGGCAAGCCCTTTTTGGGGATTTGCCTGGGTTTGCAGGTCTTGTT
>QIFF01000217.1 GCA_003230635.1 bacterium
TGCGTCAGCAGTTAGTGGCTGTTTTTATTAGCCTGGTTATCATGGGAGTGATTGTGGAGCTTGTGCGCCGCCGCAAGCTGCGCGAGGAATATTCCTGGTTGTGGCTGCTTACCGGCACGGTTTTATTGGTTTTGTCAGTCTGGTATGACTTGCTGGTAATGATTACTCGTGCCATAGGCGCAACCCTGCCCACCTCTACCCTGTTCTTTTTTGGGTTGATTTTTTTGATTTTGATTAATCTGCATTACTCCCTGAAGATTTCCCAGCTTACCACTGAAGTGAAGAACCTGGCCCAGCGAATGGCCTTGTTGGGAGAGAAACGGGGGGAGCAGAATGGCGAGAAAGGAAAGCTGGTGTGAAGCATCAAGAATGGTCTCCCGCCAAGCGCTGGAACCCCTTTAACAGTTACAAATTGCTGTCCCAGGTTTACCGCTGGCGTAAGATCCAACCGGGGCGTAAAGTCCCTCAGCCGGCGCTGGTTACAGTTGACCCGATTAATGTCTGTAACTTTCATTGTCTATGGTGTAATTCTGAATTTATTTTGAGGGAGAGAAACCGTATTCTTTCCCACAAGGCGTTAAGTCAGTTGGCTGATTTTTTGCCCAAGTGGCAAGGGTGCGAGGATTGGGCAGCCGGGGTTGAAGCCGTCTGTATCGCCGGCGGTGGAGAGCCGCTCCTAAATAAGGAGGTAGGCTATTTTATTGAAAAATGTGTTTCTAACCGGGTAGAAGTAGGGGTGGTAACCAACGGAACCAATCTTGATCTGTTCCGGGAAAGCTTAGCCCAATGCACCTGGGTAGGGGTTTCGCTTGACGCTGGGACAAGTGAAACCTTCAAAAGGTTAAAAGGGGTAAGCTCCGAAGATACCTTTGAAAAAATCGTTGACAACATGGCCCGACTGGTTGATTACGCAAACAGCCACAATACTCCCCTAAGTCAGCCGGCTCTAGGCCCTGGTGTAAGCTATAAATTTTTGCTCCATCCGGAAAATGTGGGTGAAATCTACCAGGCTGCTGAGTTGGCTAAGCGCATTGGCTGTAAAAGCTTTCATCTGCGGCCGGCCGGTAATCCCTGGGATAAATTAGACAGCAATTTTATCCAGTTTGGCATGGAACAGGTGCAGATTTTTGCCGAACAGGTGCAAAAATCCCGGCAGTTGGAGGATGAAACATTCAGTGTCTATGGGGTTACTCACAAGTTTGACAGCAAGTTCAACTGCGCCAATTCCTTTCAAGCTTGTTACGCTATTTTTATGACTGCGGTCTTCATGCCCAGGACGAAAGAATGTGAAAATGAAGACGCCTTTGTGATGGGATTATGTTGTGACCGGCGGGGGGATAAAAGACTTGAATTGGGGAGAAATCTCAGCTCGACCACAGAGATTGAAAGGCTTTGGGGCAGTAAGAAGCACTGGGAAATCTTTGAGGGAATTGAGGTTACAAGACAATGTCCGCGCTGTACTTATCAGCCCCATAACCAAATCTATCAACATGTGATCCTGACAGATAATATGACCTATAAATTTATCTAGGCTGCAAATATGAAAATCCTCGCCGTTCTATCCGCTTTGGATTTAAAATACCGCTACGGTTGTACCCCGGCTTGGTGGCAACTGCTCAAGGGCTTATATGAGAACGGAGCCCAGGTAATCGCCACCACTTATCAAGGGGAAGCGATAGAAAGCCCCTGGTGGTGCACTTATCCCAACCCCTGCTATCGCGAAGCCCAAGCCTTTACCCAGCTTAAAAAAATGAGCCACCGCCTGATGCCGGGGGAGAGAAAAGAAAGTCCCGAGGGTGAGACGGCCAAGGACAAAACCGTTCGCCGGCTGATCCAGTGCTGGATAAAACCGCACTGGGAGCAGCACCTGGGAGAGATTTTAAGGCGCGAAAAGGGAGTTGAGGCAATTGTTGTCTTTACCGTGCCCCTCAACCATTTCCGGGGTTTGCCCACTACCCTCAGAGAACACTTTGGCCTGCCTGTTTTCTATTATGATGGGGATGTGCCCGCCAGTCTGCCCCAATTCAGCGGCTTTGCCTCGGGCTTCAAGATTTACCAGGGAGCGGATTTATCCGAATATGACGGTTTTATCTGTAACTCGGAAGGGGGCGCACAAGAATTGAGCAAAATGGGGGCGCAGCGGGTCAAGACCCTCTTCTGGGGGGTGGACCCTGACTTTTTTACTCCCCTGGAAGTAACCCAGGACTACGACCTGGCCTTCTACGGTTTCGGCGCCGAATACCGCCAGGAATGGATAGAAAAGATGCTGACCCTGCCCAGCAAGCAAATGCCGGAGCAGGTGTTTGCTATTGGGGGGCAAGGTTTTGACTTGGATTTGGGGAAAACCCGCCGGGTCGGTGACGTACCCCTGAACGCCTTCCGCCACTTCTGCCGCCGCAGCAAAATTAATCTTAACATTACCCGCCAGGCCCACGCCTCGGTTTATGCCTCCTCCTCTTCCCGACCCTTTGAACTGGCTGCCATGGGCTGCTGCATTGTTTCCAACCCCTATAACGGCCTGGATAAATGGTTTGAAGCGGGCAAAGAAATAATTGTTGTCCAGGACGAGCAAGAGGCTATTGACACCTACAAATCGCTGCTGGGCGATTCCAAGAAGCGTAAGGAAATGGGCCAGTTAGCCAGAAAGCGGGTTTTGTCCCAGCATACAGCCAAGCAGCGGGCCAAAGAACTGCTGGAGTATCTGCAAGGCAGTAAATAGTAAAAACAGAAGAGAGTAGGTTGGGTTGAGGTACGAAACCCAACAATTACCAGGGGTTATTTTTGTTGGGTTTCATTTCATTCAACCCAACCTACTCGACTTATCTCAGCTAAAGTGAGAATGCTAACAGAAAAGCCATACCTCCAACAACAGTCCATATCAAGGCGATGAAAATGGGCATCAATTTCAACATGGTTGTCGTGGGAGATTTTTTCAGGGATTGTTTTCCCCCCGTATCCTTTGCCACAACATAACTCCCGCTAAGTTTAAACAGTTTTTCTTCAATTTCCATTACCACCTTCTTCCGCTCTTGCATGTATTCTACTCCATACCAAAGAGCAACTCCAAAGGCCACGCAGACAATTATTCCAATAAAGCTTACCATTATTATTAAGCTAAGCATTGATTCTGTCTGGAGATGTTGCAGTAAGACATTTTGGTGAAGCACCGAGCTAGTGGCCTGAGCATAAATCCTTTGTTTAAAGGTAAATCCAACCATTGCCCACAGAGCAGCTGTTATATATAAAAGATGATTCAATTTCCTCCAGTTTAGATTGTCCTCATGCTTGTAAAGGTCAATTGCAACTTGGTATTGGACGATAAGCGTTTCTGATGGTGTTGACATAATAACCTCCACTTAATAAACCTTCCGAATAGAGCTTGTTTCGCCCATTGTCAAACCTCCCCTTAATCCCGTCAAGATTTCTTTTTCAGTCTTTCCTGCCATTGGGCTAATTTGTTTAGGGCGTCCAGGGGGGTCATTTGGGAGATGGCGGTGTTTTTGATTTCCTTGAGCAGGGGGTCTTCTGCGGGGGTAAAGAGGGAAAGCTGCTTGGGCGGGGCAGGGGGGGGATTTTCAAGGGAATGGCTCAGGGCGGGCGCTCCCTGGGCATCCAGCTCGTTTGCTTCCAAATTAGTCAGGATTTCTTTGGCCCGGCTGATGACTTGCGGCGGCAGGCCCGCCAGCTTGGCGACCTGGATTCCATAGCTGCGGTCGCAGCCGCCGGGAATAAGTTTATAGAGAAAGATAATCTCCTCGTTCCACTCCCGCACGGCAATGTTGTAGTTTTTGACCCCTTCCAGATTAAGGGCCAGATCAGTCAATTCGTGGTAATGGGTGGCAAAGAGGGTTTTCGCCCCTAGTGTTTTGTGATTATGGATATACTCGGCCACCGCCCAGGCAATGCTCAAACCGTCAAAGGTGCTGGTGCCGCGCCCGATTTCGTCCAGGATAATCAGGCTGCGCCGGGTAGCGTTATGCAGGATATTGGCGGTTTCGTTCATCTCCACCATAAAGGTGCTCTCCCCGTGCAGCAGGTTATCCGCCGCCCCCACCCGGCTGAAAATGCGATCCACCAGCCCGATGCGGGCCTCTTCAGCCGGCACAAAGCTGCCCATTTGGGCCATCAGGGTAATCAGGGCTACCTGGCGCAGGCAGGTGGATTTGCCGGCCATGTTGGGGCCGGTAATAATCAGCAGCCGGTTTTCCTCACTGTCCAGCAGGATGTCGTTGGGCACAAAACGCTTATTTATTAAGTTTTGTTCAATGACCGGGTGGCGCCCGGCGCTGATTTGCAATTCCGTGCCGCTGTGCAGTTCCGGCTTAAAGTAGTGATTTTTGGCGGCCAGTTCGGCCAAAGCG
>QIFF01000073.1 GCA_003230635.1 bacterium
TTGACCCGCAGCCCCTCTTCCAGGGCATACATATCATAGGGGTTGATAATCCCCTCCACGCTCTCCCGCATCAGGGTATTGGTCTCGGGATTGATTTTGACCTCGCTGCTGGCCGGCACCTGCTTGATACAGACAATAACTCGCATCGGAACCTAAATCTCCTTCCCGCTGGCGCTTTCCTTGATTAACTGCAGGGCGATCACGTTGCGCTGAATCTGGTTGGTGCCCTCATAAATCTGGGTGATCTTGGCGTCGCGCATCATCTTCTCCACCGGATATTCCCGCATATAGCCGTAGCCGCCGAAGACCTGCACTGCATCGGTGGTTACCCGCATGGCCACATCCGAAGCAAACAGCTTAGCCATAGCGGAGGCCTTGGAAATGTCCTTGGCCCCGCTGTCAATGTGACGGGCGGCTGCATAGACGAGGGTGCGGGCGGCTTCAATCTGAGTAGCCATGTCGGCCAGCATGTGCTGGATGGCCTGAAAGGAGGAAATCGGTTTGCCGAATTGCACCCGCTGGCGGGCGTAGGTAATGGCTTCGTACAGTGCCCCCCGGGCAATCCCCACCGCCTGGGCGGCAATCCCGGGGCGGGTGTTGTCCAGGGTTTTCATGGCTACAATAAAGCCCATACCCGGTCGGGCGAGCACATTCTCTTTGGGTACTCGGCAATCACGGAAGACCAGCTCACGGGTGGCCGAACAGCGAATGCCCATTTTCTTTTCCTTTTTGCCGAAGTCAAAGCCCGGGGTGCCCTTTTCCACGATAAAAGCAGTAGCCCCGCGGCTGCCCTTGTTTTTATTGGTCATAGCAATCACCGTGTAGGTTTCGGCTTCCCCCCCGTTGGTAATCCACTGCTTGGTACCGTTCAGGACATACTCATTCCCGTCCAGGACTGCCGTGGTCTGGATGCCCCCGGCGTCACTGCCGGCGTTGGCTTCGGTAATGGCAAAGGCGGCCAGCTTCTTGCCACTGGCTATATCAGGCAGGTATTTCTTCTTCTGTTCCTCTGTTCCAAAAAGCAGAATGGGATAAGTCCCCAACCCGCTGGCGGCAAAGGTTACCGCCACCCCGCCGCAAATCCGGCTCAATTGCTCGGTAGCAATACACAATTCCATACAGCCGCCGCCGAAACCGCCGTACTCCTCAGGGATATAAAGCCCGCACAGATCGGCATCGGCCAGAATGTGCATAATTTCCCAGGGGAACTCCTCTTTTTCGTCCAGCTCCGCCCGCACCGGCTTTACCTTCTCCAGGGCAATCCGCCAGGCCAAGTCCCTAATCATCTCCTGTTCTTCAGTAAAAAAGTAATTCATAGATTTTCATCCTCCGATTTTTGGAGTAGGGGCTTTAGCCCCGTGAAAAAAGGACACGAGCCTGAAGGCTCTACTCCAAAGAAATGACAAATGCCAAAGCTCAAATGTCAAAACTGTAACTGTGCTGTCAGGTGTTACCACCTGACAGCCGTCGTAGTAGGTGTCAGGAGGTAACTCCTGACACCACACAAGACCACACAAGCAATGACAAAAATTTTGACATTTGGATTTCATTTGAACTTTGGATTTTGACATTTGACATTTTGTTTCCTGAGTTATCTACCAACGTGGGCAACAGTCCCCAAGTATGCTTGGCAGAGCACTTTGGGTTATTCTGGTTTTGACGCCCTGAGGTCTTGCCTCAGGGTGATTCACTATTCTCTAAAGCCTCCTCTTCCGTCTGTCCCTGTGACCAACAACCCGGCAGTCCAGGAACCCAAACAGCATAACCCTCTTCTGTTTCTTTGAGATTTACTTTGTATTTCATAAGCACCTCCACTTACCATCTTATCAAACTTGAGCCCCAGGTGATTCCCCCGCCAAAGGCTGAGAGTAATACCAGGTTGCCCGGCTGCACCCGCCCCTCTCTTACCGCTTCATCCAGGGTAATGGGGATGGAGGCGGCCGAGGTATTGCCGTATTTGGCGATGGTGCTATAAACCTTTTCCAGCGGCAGGCATATAGCTCCCGCCACCGCTTGAATAATACGGGAATTGGCCTGGTGGGGAATATACAAATCTACATCCTGTGGGGTAAAGCCGTTTTTTTCAAGGATGTTAAGTGCGGATTCGGTCAAGGCGCGCACCGCCACCTTGAAGGTCTCGTTACCCTTCATTTTCATGTAGTGCAGGCGCTGTTCTATGCTCTCCAGGGAACAGGGATGGCGCGCACCGCCGCCGGGCACACAAATGGTCTCGGCCATTGAGCCATTGGTTTGCAGTTTGCTGCTGAGGATTCCCCTCTTTCCGTTCTCTGTCTGCTGCAATACCACCGCTCCGGCACCATCGCCAAAGAGAACACAGGTATTGCGGTCAGTCCAGTCAATAATCTTGGAATAGGTTTCCGCCCCGATTACCAGAACGTTCTTGGCCGCACCCGTTCTTACATACTGTTCCGCTACAGACAGGGCATAGACAAAACCCGAACAGGCGGCATTGATGTCAAAACCAGCACAGACAGCCCCGATTTTATCCTGCACAATACAGGCCGTAGCCGGGAAGAGCATATCAGGGGTGACCGTAGCCAGAACAATCAGCCCCACTTCCTGCGCGGACACCTGGGCCGCTTCCATGGCTCTCAGGGCAGCTTGGGCCGCCATATCCGAGGTGATTACACCATCCTCGGCAATGCGCCGCTCTTTGATACCAGTACGGGTCTGAATCCACTCGTCACTGGTATCCACCATGTCTTCCAGCTCAAAGTTAGTCAGTACCCTTTCCGGCAGATAGGAACCGGTACCGGCGATTATTGCTCCATACATATTTTGACAGAAACCCCTAAACCTGATCCAACAGGCGCTTGATTGCTCCCCGCTCAACAATCTTCTGAGCAATATGCTCGTTCAGGTTATGTTGCCAGGATTCGTGTGCCACCCGGATGCCATTCTTAATCGCTAGCGCATTGGAGCCGCCGTGACAGATAATACAGGTGCCGTCAATCCCCAGCAGGGGTGCACCCCCATATTCCGAATAATCAATCATCTTCTTCAGACGCTTCCAGGCCGGCCTCAGGAACAGGGCCGCCACTTGGCTTGAGCGCTTGCTTTTAACTTCTTTTTTAATCAAACTGGTAATAACCTCAGCCACGCCCTCGCTGATTTTCAAACCGACATTACCCAGAAAACCATCGCAGACAATTACATCCGCCTTGCCGTTATAAATATCCCGGCCCTCTACGTTACCGATAAAGTTTAAATCAGCCTCTTCAAGCAGGGGGTAGGCCGCCTTGGTCAACTCGTTGCCCTTGATCTTTTCTTCTCCAATATTCAGCAGGCCGACACGTGGGTTGGCAACCCCCATCACATCCTTGGAGTACAGATTCCCCATAATGGCGAATTGCAACAGATGAAAGGGCTTACAGTCCACAGTCGCCCCCGCATCTAAAAGCAGGGAAAAACCATTCTCGCAGGGGAGAATAGTGGCAATCGCCGGGCGTTCCACCCCTTTAATTGCCCCCAGAATTACCTTGGAGGTAGCCATTACCGCTCCGGTGTTTCCGGCACTGACTACAGCCTGCGCCTTTCCCTCCTTCACTAAATCAATCGCTATCCTAATAGAAGAATCCTGTTTTTGGCGCAAAGCGGCAATCGGGGAATCATCCATCTCCACTACTTCAGAGGCGTGCACAATCTCCAGGGATAAACCGGTAGTCTGATGCTGGGCCAGCTCTTTTTGGAGGGCGTCCTGAACACCCACCAGGACAACAGAAAGTTTGCTCTCTCGGGCTGCCGCGATTGCTCCTTCAACTACCACAGAAGGGGCATAATCTCCACCCATGGCATCAACCGCTATTTTCATCCCTCGGCAACCCTAATAACCTCTTCCCCGCCATAGTACCCACATTCTAAACAAACGTGGTGCGGGAGCTTAGGTTCCTGGCAGTGCGGACATAACGAATAATTAGGGGGGGATAATTTCTGATGAGTCCTTCTTTTATCCCGCTTGGAACTTGATGTTTTCCGTTTAGGTACGGCCATAGTAATTCCTCTTGCTTTCCGATAGAAAAGTTAAAAGCTATCTCCTTACAACAACTTAACAAACTGGCAACGGGGATGTATTATACTGATGATTACTGGCTTTGTCAAGCAAAATAGGGAAATCGGGGGTAGCGTAAAATAGAGTGTGTAAAATTAGAGGAGGCTCACTTGAATAACTCTTGGCAGATTAAACCACTTAAAGTTCCTGCACACAACTTTTGACACTACCGGGAACACCCCAAATCCGATATAGGGCAAGAAAAAACCTCGTTGGCGTGTTATAATTCAGGGAGTTGATAAAACCCTTGAATTCACCAACGAGGTGTA
>QIFF01000295.1 GCA_003230635.1 bacterium
TAAGCAATCCCGATTTTTCACACTGTTTTTTAAATCGCCTTAAGGCGCTTTCAAAGGATTCATCTTCTTTTACCCTAACAACCGGCAAACGGTTCGCCTCCCTCCATACAAGATTATTGTCCTCACTTTATGTAGGGCACCTTAACACCCTGTAATCAAACCTAGACAACCACAGTTTGCCCAAGATTGATTTTTCAAAAAAACGTTTAGTACTATAGTTTAACAAAGGCTGTCCAAATTGTCAAGGACACTCCTGTTTGGTAATTTTTGTGGCCCCTTGACTTTTTAGGCTATTGCTGGTAGAATTATAAATAAGCAAAAATTATAATCTTTATAACAAGTTGCGTTGAAACGTTCGTTGACATATAAGTTACGAAGATTAGTTATCTTGCATTTCGGAGCGCCAAACGGATTATAACTCCTTACCTGGAGAATCTAGATGGTCGCAAAAACCTTTCAAGATACTCTATCCTCAGAAGTGAATGCTGGTGTGCCCCAGTTGATTGATTTAAGCGTTAGCTTAAAGGGCAGTGGGGCTGAACCAGACCCTCCAAAAATCAAGTACCTAAATCACAAAAAAGGCGCCTGGCTCCTAAGTCTGGGTGCGGCGGTAGCGGGCAAAAAGACCCTGCCGGAAAAGCTGTGGGCCGTGTTGTGCTATCTGCTTGGCAAGCGGCGGATCAGACCCGGTGATTTTCCCGAAGGCATGGGAATTGCGCTGGAAAATATCCGCTGCGACACTCACTCCGGCACCCACCTGGACGCCCCCTGGCATTACGGCCCCCTTAGCGAAGGCCTGCCTGCTAAAACCATTGACCAAATCCCCCTGGAGTGGTGTTATAGCAACGGGGTGGTGCTGGATTTAAGCCACAAACCCCCTGGCTCGCTGATCACAGTGGATGATTTGCAAGCCGCTCTGGACAAGATTCACTACCAGCTAAAACCGCTGGATATAGTCTTAATTCGCACTGATGCTGACAAACACTACGACCAGGACGATTATCTGGAGGTTCAGCCGGGGATGAGTCGCGAGTCCACTTTATGGCTGCTGGGACAGGGGATTAAAATCATCGGGATTGACGCCTTTGGCTTTGACCGTTCTTGGAGCCAGATGCTCAACAGTTATCTGGAAAGAAGAGATAGTCGGGAGCTTTGGCCGGCCCACTTCGCCGGCCGGGAGAAGGAATACTGCCACATAGAGAAAATGGCTAATCTTGGTAAAATTCCCAAGTCTTATGGGTTCAAGGTAGCTTGTTTTCCGGTCAAGATTGCGGGGGCTGGAGCGGGTTGGGTGCGGCCGGTGGCTATTGTTTAGACCTCAAACTAAAAAAAAGGGGGGGGCAATAGTGAGGAAGTTGATGGTGTGGGGATTGATTGCATCACTGACTTGGCCGGCGGTAGCTTTTGGGTCAGCCCTGGAGGGCCCGGGCCTGGGAGCGCGGGCGGTTTCCATGGGGGGGGCCTTCATCGGCCTGGCTGATGACTGGACCGCTATCTACTGGAATCCGGCCGGGTTGGCCCAACTTAAAAAACCGGGGGTGGGGGTTACGCTGGACATTCCTTTTGCCAATGCGTCCGACGGAAATTCGGTGGGGAATTATACAATACCTCAAGCACAAAGCCGCGCGGGGAAAGATCAAAAAGAGGCTTTTGCCAATTTAAGCGGTAGCGAACCCGCCACTTTTAACGCTCGCGAAAGCAGAAAGCTCACAATGTTACCCGGTATAGGTTTTCATATGCCGTTGGGAGAGGGTTTTGTTTTAGGAGGCGGGAGTTATTTGCCGCTGGGCACTTCCACTACCTGGAACGACGCGGTAAGTAATGGTACGAGTAGTATTTATGGGCGGATTAACAAGCAAGTTTATTTGACTGTTTACAATTTGTCGTTGTCCAAACAAGTCCTTCCCACCCTTTCCTTGGGTGCCGGGGTAAATTTCTTGGAGATGAAGATTTATAAAGGAACACGTAAGACCAATGTCCAAACCGGTTTTAACTATACAGCTGAATCAAATTTAAAATTCCAGGGCACCGATTTTGAGGGAGTTTTCGGCTTCCTTTTCAAACCGAATGATAAGTTCAGTATCGGCGGGGTATATCGTACCGGCAGCCAGATTGATATGCAGGGACATTTCTATTCAAATTATCAGGGGCCGGCGGGCCCGGGGGGCCTCTATGCCACCAATATAAACCTCGACACAGACGTTGAGGGGGTCTTTTATCATCCCACCACTTATGGCTTGGGAGTAGCCCTTAGGCCCGTTAAGACTCTGACTTTAACCGCTGATTGGTCGCGAACCGAATGGGCGCAAATGCGGGATGAAATTAGGTATAATAAACAAACAATATTTTATTCCAATGACGAGGAGACTGTTAACTGGAAAAATGTTAACCGCTTCCGGGTGGGGTCGGAATGTAAGCCTTTTGATAACGGGGTGGCTTTGCGCCTTGGATATTATTACGAACCTTCCCCGGTGCCGGCAAAAGCGGTCGGTATTACCAATGTGGTGGAAGTGGATAAACATGTGGCTACCTCGGGTATCGGGTACGATACCGAACAATATAGCATAACGTTGATGTACTTGTACGCCTGGGGTAAAGAAAGTATGGATAATGTCGGGCCTAACCGGCAAACCGTTAGCTTTAAAAAGGAAGTCCATTCTATTCAAACGGCTTTTGTGTACTGGTTTAAGTAACAGGCCGGTTATTTAGGGATATTGCTTATGGTTCATCTGGAAGACAGCATTATTATAAACAAAGAGGTGGCAACGGTCTTTAAGGCTGCGCTTAGTTTTGAAAAACATCCCCAGGTTATTCCCACTCTTAAGAGCATAGAGATTCTAAAGCAAGAGGGGAATAAGTTCCTGGTTGAGCGCAGGGGAGTAAGGCGGGGGTTCTTGGGGCAAGAGAGACCAACCCGCTGGAAGTCAGCAGTGGAATTCAGTGAGAACCAATGGATCAGGGCGGAGCAACTGGAAGGTGAGTTAAAGGGGATGAAGATTGAATCAGTGTTCCAGGCAGTACCTGAGGGAACAAAGATTGTTTTATCCCATGACTTTTTGCTTCCGATTCCCATTATTGGAGGGTTAATTAGTAAGTATTATGTAGCGGGAATTGTTAACCGGCTGGCCCGCATTTACCTGGAAGGAATGAAAAAATTGGCTGAACAGAACTAAAATGGACAGACTTTTTACCCCGGCCTATGTCCTTTTTCTTGTTTTATATTTGCCGTACAGATTTGCGGAAAAGGCCAAGGTTGATAGAAAAATCCAAAGGAAAGGAATTATCTATAATAAGCCAATCTATACAGCTCAGGCCATAATTCATTTATCAGTTGGTATAGCCTGTATTTTGGAACATTTCCTGGTTTTCAGGAAACCTAATTTGGTAATTAGTGGGTTGGGGCTAATACTTTTACTAACCGGCACCTTTGCCCGTAAGACCGTGGTAAAGGCCTTAGGGAAACAATGGAGCCCCTATATTGAAATCAAACCGGATCACCAATTAATCAGAAGAGGGACTTATCAATACTTACGGCATCCCAACTCCTTATTTCTTTTTCTGGAAGCCTGTGGTTTTGCTCTGCTTCCCAATGCTTACTATATGTTGATAGTGACGGTGTTATCTTTCATCCCCGTAACCTTTGCCCGCATCCATTTTGAAGAAAAGGCTTTGATTGAAAGGTTTGGCCAGGAGTATATTGATTATAAAAAACAAGTACCAGCGGTTTTACCCTTTAAGCTGATCAACAGACTGTTCACAAAAGGTCAACTTTAATACAACCTATGTTTCAGGCGGTTCATTCTATTGAAATCAAGGGGGAGCTAAATGAGGTCTTTAAAATAGCCGCCGACCTGGAGGGACATGCCGAGTTGAGCCCTGAGTTTACAGGCTTGCATATTTTGAAACAGGAGGAGCACAGGATTATCTATGAAAGAACGGTTAACAAGCTGGGTTTGAATTGCAAATTCACTTCTCAGGCTACCTTTGAGGGACCTAAGGCCATTAAGTTTGTGCATCTTGACGGCTTTCTGAAAGGAATGTCCACTGAATGGAGATTTGAAGAAATTTCTGGGGGAACCAAAGTTACGGCGATTCATACCCTGGCTACCCTAGGGAGCCTGATAGATAAGTTAATATATAATATCTTTATAAAAAATACCGCTAACCGCATATTAAAAAACATGAAACAAAAAATAGAGGGTACCTTGAAAAATTAGAATTTTCGTTCAAGATCAAGACATGCGAAAAATTTAACCACAGGCATATGTTTGATATTCCGAGGATTAAATTTTGAGCATAACGCAGATATTGGAAGAAAAGGCCATTTTT
>QIFF01000257.1 GCA_003230635.1 bacterium
TGTCCAACGGTGATAAGGTGACCCTGGTTGGCTTTGGGACCTTTTCCGTTTCTCAGCGGGCTGCCAGGAAAGGGAGAAATCCCCAGACCGGCACCATCATTGATATCCCCTCTGCTAATGTTCCCAAGTTCAAAGCTGGAGCCAGCTTAAAACAATCTTGCAAGTAGCAGCAAGTACAGGCAAAGGTGCTGGTTTATTGTTTGGAGCCGGGAGTGGGTTGTGTTACAAATGATACATCCTTGACTCCAGATGGAGCGCTAAGAGGGAAATGTGTTTTTTTTAGTATTCAGCTACATGAGCAAACAACCTAGTTAGGGCAAAGAAGGACTGATGAGCGACGGTAGTTAGCAAGTAGCGGGTAGTAAGGAGGCATTGAGGTTATGGCAGTACAGGGGCGAGTAAAGTGGTTCAATGAAAGTAAGGGTTATGGTTTTATTGAACAAGAAGAGGGACGTGATGTCTTTGTCCACTTTTCAGCCATCCAAGAGGAAGGTTTTAAAACCTTGCGAGAGGGTCAGGAAGTAGAGTTTGATGTTGTTACCGGCCCAAGGGGGCCACAAGCCGAAAATGTTGTCAAGGTGGTGTAAGTTATAACCCGTATTATTTACAAATAGTGGGGTGACCGCCAAGTCATGTCCTCGAGGAAGCTGTTCCTGACAGGTTCAGGTTCCTGCTCCCTGTTTTTGCAGGGACAAGTTTTGCAGAAATGACATTGGTTCAGGAATCGGCGGTCAGCTAAACTTGGGATGAAGCCCTGATAAGTATCCAGTTGTCAGGGCTTTGTTTTTTATATCCATGAAATTTAGAGCCTACCTGCTTTTTTTCCCGGTTGTTTGCGCCCTGATCGGCTGGTTTACCAACTACCTAGCGGTGCGGATGCTCTTTCGTCCCCATGAGCCGGTCAAATTTGGTTTCTTCACACTGCAAGGCCTCCTCCCCAAACGGCGGCGGGAGGTCGCCAGCAATATTGCCAGGACGGTTGAGAAAGAACTCCTCTCAAAAGACGACATTTCCCGGGTGTTGCAACAGAAAGTTGATTGGGAAGAAAGGGTTGATAAAAAAATTGACCTTCTTGTGGAAGAGAAGCTGCACCTGGAAATATGGCAAAAACTCCCTCTTTGGAATCACTTTGCGGACAAAGTGGCCCTCCCCTTGAAGGGGCTTCTTCGCCGGGAGGCGGCCAAAATCCTGCAGAATTTCCAGACTGAACTGGTTACTAGATTCCGTCAAAACCTGGACTTGCATAAGCTGGTCTATGACCGCATTGACCAATTTGACATCCAGCAACTGGAAGATGTCGTCCTGCGGGTCGCCTCGCGTGAATTACGCCACATTGAATTAATCGGCGCCCTGCTGGGGTTTATCATTGGTGTCCTCCAGGTGGTGATAATGTTGGTGTTGGCTTAGCCAAGGCATTTATATGGACTATAAGAAAACCCTAAACCTACCTTCAACCCCCTTCCCCATGAAGGCCAATCTGGCCCGCAATGAACCCAAGCTTTTGGCCTTCTGGGAAGAGATAGATTTGCTGCAGCAGCTTGGCCAAAGGCCGGGGGCCCAGGGGAAATATACCCTGCACGACGGCCCCCCTTATGCCAACGGCCATATCCACATCGGTCACGCCCTGAATAAAATCCTCAAGGACTTTGTGGTCAAATCCAAAACTATGACCGGTTACCAGGCGCTCTATGTCCCCGGCTGGGATTGTCACGGCCTGCCCATTGAACATCAAGTGGATAAAAACCTGGGCAAGGAAAAGGTCACGCTGGATAAATACCAAAGACGGCAGCTCTGCCGGGAATACGCCCAAAAATTTATTGCCATCCAGAAAGAGGAATTCCAGCGCCTGGGGGTGTTTGGGGAATGGGACAAGCCCTATCTGACCATGGATTACCAGTATGAAGCTACAATTGTCCGCCAGTTCGGCCAAATTGCAGCCCAGGGTCTGGTCTATCGGGGCTGCAAGCCGGTGCACTGGTGCACCTCCTGCCGCACCGCCCTGGCCGAGGCCGAGGTGGAATACCAGGAGCACAAGTCCCCCTCCATTTATATAAAATTCGCCCTGGAGCAAGCCGCCTTAGAAGCTTTGGGTGTAAAGGAAGAGGCTTCAGTAGTTATCTGGACCACTACCCCCTGGACCCTGCCTGCCAATCGAGCGGTTGCTTTACACCCAGGTTTTGATTATGTGCTTGTTAAAACTCCGCTGGGTAATTTTGTTCTGGCTGCTGGATTATTGGAAAACTTTCTCCAAAAGCTAGGGATTCAGGATTACCAGGTACAGCAAACTTTTAAGGCTAAAATCCTTGAAGGGCGCACCTGCCGCCACCCCTTTTATGGGCAGTCTTCTCAGCTGATTTTGGCCCCCTACGTTACCCTGGAGCAGGGAACCGGCTGTGTTCATACTGCTCCCGGTCATGGCCAGGAGGATTACGTTAGCGGTTTAAAATATGGTTTGGAGATTTATAACCCGGTGGATGAGCGGGGCAGGTTCGTTCCGGATTTACCCCTCTGGGGGGGGGAGTTTGTTTTTAAGGCCAATCCCGCCATTGTCGCCCATTGTGAAGAAAACGGGACACTATTACAGCATGAAAACATCAGCCACTCTTATCCCCATTGCTGGCGCTGCAAAACCCCCTTGATCTTCCGTGCTACTGAGCAATGGTTCATTTCCATGGAGGAAAAGGGTCTGCGCCAAAGGGCGCTGGAACAAATTGGACAGGTGCAGTGGATTCCCCCCTGGGGTAAGGAACGGATTTACAATATGATCGCCAACCGCCCGGACTGGTGTATCTCCCGCCAGCGTTCCTGGGGAGTGCCGATTACTATAATAGGTTGTGCTCACTGTGGACATCTATTTATGGATGTTCATATGATTGAATATGTGGCTGACATGATTGCCAAGGAAGGTAGTGATATTTGGTTTAAGAAAGACGCTGAAGAGCTTGTTCCTCCAAACACGAGTTGTCCCAAGTGTAACAGTCAGATGTTTTACAAAGAAAAGGACATTTTGGATGTCTGGTTTGATTCCGGGGTCAGCCATGCCGCAGTGTTGGCGGATAATCCCCAACTCAACCACCCGGCTGATTTGTACCTGGAGGGCAGCGACCAGCACCGGGGCTGGTTTCACAGCTCATTGTTGATTGGAGTAGCTAACAATGGGCGGGCGCCTTACCATGCTGTGCTTACCCATGGTTTTGTGGTGGACGGCAAGGGTAAAAAGATGTCCAAATCAAGGGGCAACGTGATTGCCCCCCAGAAAATCATTGAGCGTAATGGGGCTGAGATTTTGCGCCTTTGGGTGGCATCTTCAAATTATCGGGAAGATGTGCGTATCTCCCCGGAAATCATCCAGCAGCTAGTGGATGGCTATCGGCGCATTCGCAACACCTGCCGTTTTTTGTTGGGTAATTTGTCTGATTTTAATCCGGCTAAAGATAGTGTGCCTTATGGGGAGATGTTAGAAATTGACCGCTGGGTTTTGCACAAGCTGCAAGAATTGATAAAAGTAGTTACCCTGGCCTATGAAAATTTTGAGTTCCACACCATTTACCACAAGTTATATAATTTTTGTACAGTAACCTTGAGCGCCAATTACCTGGATATTCTCAAGGACAGGTTATACTGCTCTGCAACCACAAGCCCGCTGCGCCGTTCGGCCCAAACCGCCCTGTGGGAAATTTTGCTGGCGATGACTAAGTTGATGGCTCCCATTCTTTCTTTTACTGCCGAAGAGATTTGGCAGTGTCTGCCGGAGGGTACTGTTAGCGAAAGCAGCGTTCATTTATCAAGCCTGCCTGAGCTAAACGTAAAGTACCAGAACAAAGTATTGGCTGATACTTGGGTCATGTTATTAGCTTGCCGAAGTAATGTATGCAGTGCATTGGAAAAAGCACGTAACAAAAAATCAATTGGCACTTCTATGCAAGCAAAACTGACTTTGTATATGGGACCTGGACTAGTAGCTAAATTTAGAGAGCAAAAAGAATTACTTGCGGAAATTTTTATTGTTTCTGCTGTAGAAATTGAGTCTATTGTGGGTCTTGACGATTCATGGAAAGATAAACATGAAGTATGTTGGGAAGCTCCAGTTATAGAAGAACATTTTGTCCCAAAGAATGTCCCAAGTCGCATTGGCGTTGACCCCGCAGAAGGCCAAAAATGCGAGCGCTGCTGGAATTACCGGCCTTCGGTAGGACAGAACAAGTCTTATCCCACCTTATGCACCCGCTGTGCGGAGGTAATTCAAAATGAAACTGGCTGATTTAAAGCTGGCTTCATTCTTCCTCTTTATCTTGGCGGCAGATATTATTAGCAAATATGCAGT
>QIFF01000252.1 GCA_003230635.1 bacterium
TGAGCGAGGGCCGCCCCCATATTGAAGACGCCCTCAAAAGCGGGCAGATTGCCCTCATGATTAACACCCCGGGGGATAAACGCTCACAACAAGATTCTTACTCCCTGCGGCGGACAGCCCTGGTCTATAACGTGCCCTATTTCACTACCCTGGCCGGGGCGCAGGCCGCTGCCCAGGCAATTAGGGCATTGCAGGAAAAACCGCTCCAGGTAAAGCCCTTGCAGGAATACCATGCCCAGATGTAAATGTAGGGGCGGGTCTTGTGCCCGCCCTCTCTTGCGGGTAGGGACAAGCCCTGCCCCTACATGTTGAGGAGATGATGTGATGATAGACGGGGTAAAGCTCAAAAAACTAAACTGGATACCTGATGAGCGCGGGCGGCTGATGGAAATCCTGCGCGGCAGTGACGACCTTTTTGAAAAATTCGGCCAGGCATACATAACTACGGTCTATCCGGGAGTGGTTAAGGCCTGGCACTATCATAAAAAACAGGTGGATAACTTTACCGTTTTGCACGGCATGGTTAAAATTGTGCTTTATGACGGCCGCCCCAAGTCCCCAACCAAAGGGGAGGTATTAGAGTTTTTCGTGGGAGACTTCTATCCCCTGCTGATCCAGGTTCCCAAAGAAGTGCTGCACGGCTTTAAGGGCATTGGCGAGCAGGAAGCCCTCATCCTCAACATCCCCAGCGAGGAATACAACCGCGACGCCCCGGACGAATACCGGATAGACCCCCACAATAACGAGATCCCCTACGACTGGAACCGCTGTGATGGCTAGCGGTCTTTTATATACTTTTCCCAAGAAAGGTCAACTTAAAATGTGGTCCGCAAGTAAGAATTTAGCCTATCTTAAAGTCCTGACCGCCCTGGCCTGGGCCGACGGCGAGTTAAGCAACGAGGAGTTGAATTACCTGAAAAACCTGGCGCTTAAATTCCGCCTGCCGGATTGGGCCTGGGCTGAGCTGGAGCCTTGTCTGTATGATGCGATTACCCGGGAGGAGGCGCAGAAACTGCTAAAGAATTTTCTCGGGCTAATCAGCGGCTCCAAGGACAAGCAGCAACTCCTTGATGCCCTCCAGGAAATGGCTAAAGCTGATGAGCAAATCAGCCCCGGCGAGCAGGAATTTCTAAAAAATAGTACCCAGTTGATTGAAACCGGTGCAGGTTTCGGTGCCCTGACAGGCCCCTTTAAAAAGCTCTTCAGTAAAAGCATCCTGACTCCTCAGAAACCCAGCCCGGCGGCCAGTGATTTTTCCAAAAACAAAATTCTCTATATATTGCGGCGGCGCATAGAGCAGGGGAAGCTATCCCCGGTTAAGCCTGAGCGCCTCAAGTATCTGGCTTTGTTCAGTGGTTTACTGGGGCGGGTAGCCTATGCCGACCGTGATTTTTCCCCGGCGGAGCTAAACCACCTCAAACAAAAGCTTAACTGCTTAGGCATCTTTAGCCCACATGAAGCATCGCTGGTGGCTACAGTCATTCAGGAAGCCACCCTCAAGGGAGTGGATAACCCCCGCCTGACGGCGGATTTTTCCCGGGTCAGCAGCCAGCAGCAGCGCCAAGAGTTGCTGGAGTGCCTCTTTGCCCTGGCAGCCGCTGACGGCAAGGTCTCAAACGAGGAAATAGAGGAAATTCGCGCTATTGCCACCGCCCTGGGCTTCAGCCACAGTCAGTTTATTGCCGCCAAATTGAAGAAAAAATGTCCATCAAAATCCTGCACCTAGCCGACACCCACCTGGGGATGGAAAATTACGGGCGGCTGGATCCGGCGACCGGGCTGCACAGCCGCCTACAGGATTTTGCCAACAGCCTGCAATATGCGGTGGAATACGGCATCAAGGAAAAGGTGGACGTTTGCCTCTTTGCCGGAGACGCCTATCGCAACTGCAATCCCTCCCCCACCCATCAGCGGGAATTCGCCAGGCAAATCAATAAACTGTCCCAGGCCGGCATTCCGGTAATAATGGTAGTGGGCAACCACGACAGCCCGGTGGCCTTTGGCAAGGCCTCGGCCCTGGAGATTTTCAACACCCTGGGGGGGGAGCAAATCAAGGTCATTTCCAAACCGGAAATTTTTAAGCTGGAAACCTACAGCGGAACCCTCCAGATTGTGGCCCTGCCCTGGCCCAGCCGCAGCAATTTGCTTACCAAAGAAGAGTACAAGAACCTTACCCCCGAACAAATCAACAAAGAAATTGAACGCCGTTGCGGTAACTTTATTAAAAGTGCCTCTGAAGAGCTTGACCCCAGCCTGCCCAGTATTTTACTGACTCACTTGAACGAAGCCAGCGCAACTTTGTGTGGTTCCGAGCGCTCTGCTGTAATCGGTTCTGACCCAACGCTGATGACCAGTGACTTGGCTCGTCGTCAGTTTAATTACGTCGCCCTGGGGCATATTCACAAGTTCCAGGACTTAAATAAGGGAGGCTCTCCCCCGGTGGTCTATCCCGGCAGCATAGACCGGGTGGATTTCGGGGAGGCAAAGGAGGAAAAGGGCTTTTGCCTGGTGGAGGTTTCCAATCAGGCTGACGGACAGCGCCGGGCTGATTACCGCTTCATTCCCATTCCCACCCGCCGCTTTATCAGCATTGAGGCGGAGCTTGACGGTGACGATCCTACCACCCGACTGCTGGCCGCCCTGGAGGGCTATGACTTTAAGGATGCCATCGTCAAGGTTATCTATACCCTGCCTGAAGAAAAACAAAACTTGCTGGACTTAAAAATAATTCATCAACGCTTATCCGAGGCTTTCTTAATAAGCGGAATCAGCCGCCGGGTGGTGATTGCTCCCCATAAACCCCGCATCCAGCTTAGTGAAAGCCTGAGTACGCAGCAGACCCTGGAGCGCTACCTGGACAGCCAGCCCGAGTGGCAGGGGTTAAGGGACGAACTGCTAAAACATGGCAGCTTGCTGGAGCAGGAATTGGAGGCAGCTAAGTGATTCCGGTCAGTCTGCGCCTGCACAATTTCTTGAGCTATGGGGAGGATGTGCCGCCCCTGGATTTCACCGGCTTTCATCTGGCCTGCCTGAGCGGCAATAACGGTCACGGCAAGTCCGCCCTGCTGGATGCGATTACCTGGGCGATCTGGGGCGAGGGGCGCAAGGTAAGCAGCGCCCGCACTGCCGACGAGGGGCTGCTGCGTTTGGGGACTTCTGAGATGGAGGTGGAACTGGAGTTTGACCTGGAGGGCGACCGTTACCGCATCCTGCGCAAGTACGAGAAGCGAAGCAAGACCCCCCGTTCGCTGCTGGAGTTTCAGGTCTGGGACCAGGCGCAAAACCGCTACCAGGCTTTAAGCGAAAGCGCCAAGGGTCTTACCCAGGAGAAGATTAACCAGACCCTGCACATGGATTATGAGACCTTTATCAATTCGGCCTTTATCCTACAGGGCAGGGCGGATGAGTTCACCAAAAAGGGGGCTCGCCAGCGCAAGGAAATCCTGGGTAACATCCTGCGCCTTTCTCACTATGACCGCTTGAGCGATCTGGCCCGCAAGCGGGCACGCCAGGCCAAAGAGGATTGGCGCATTTTGCAGGGCAGCTTGCAGGCCAAGCAGTTGGAAACGGACAAAAGGGAGGAATACGAGCAGCAGCTTGCCGCCCTGGGTGCGGTGATTCAAAAATTGAAGCAAGAAATTGAGGGGCAAGAAAAGGAGCTAAATCAGAGCCGTAAAGAGAAAACCCGCCTGGAGGCCCAGCAGGAGCAGGAGCAGGAATTGATCAGGCGGCGGCGCCAATTAGCTGATGAGCAAGAGAAAGTCCAACAGCAAATAAAAGCTCTTAAGGGAAAGGCGGCTTCTTATACCTGCATCCTGGAGCAGGCTGAGCAGATTAAAGAGCGTCATCAGTTCTATAATGATACTTGCCAACAAAGAGAAAAGCTGGACGAATTAGCCCAGCAGGAAAGGCAGCTAAAGGAAAGGCTGAGCAAATGTGAGCAGCAGATTGAACAGGCCCGCCACCAATTGAATACCGAACTCCAGTTGGCCAGGGCCAGAGAGCAGGACTTGAAGCAGCAGGCAGCCCGCCTGCCGGCCCTGAAAAAGGAGCAGCAGGCCTGGCAGGCCAAGTTAGAGCAATACCGGCAATTGAAAACTCAGTTGGAGGAGGTAAGAAACCAGGGCCAAAATCTCAAGGAGTCCTTGCTCACAAAGGAACACGAACAGGCCACCCTGAAGCAGGTTGAGCAGGAATGCAAGGAAAAACAACACCTGCTCCTGGAAAGCCAGGCCGCCCAATGCCCACTTTGTCAATCGGAACTGGATGCTGAGAAAAAACAACAGTTGGTTGCCCAATTGCAC
>QIFF01000337.1 GCA_003230635.1 bacterium
CATGCTGGATAACATGGATATGGACACCATGCAGGAGGCGGTTAACCTGGTCCAGGGCAAGGCGATTGTGGAAGTCTCGGGACAGGTCAACCTGAACACTATTGAGGCCATCGCCCAGCTTGGGGTGGATTTAATTTCGGTAGGCTCCATCACCCATTCGGCCAAGGCTGTGGACATCAGCCTTCAAGTATGTTCTTAAGGGCACCCTTAATTGACAATTGAAGATTGAAGATTTAAGATTGAAGGGTGCCTTGAAAAATGAGAATTTTCGTTCAAGATCAAGGCATGCGAAAAATTTAACCGCAGGCATATGTTTGATATTCCGAGGATTAAGCAGATATTGGGCGAAAAGGCAATTTTGCAAGGTGCCCTGAACAGTCAAAACCAAAAATTGAAGGGGGGGTGGATTGGTGGGAGTTTCCCCAAATTTCGGAGAACAAGGCGTAAGCAAAATGGCGACTGAGGCGTACTTGAGGTACGCCGTAGGGAGACATTTTGTGAAGCAACGCCGTTATACGGAAAAATGGGAGGACTCTCCATGAAAATTATCCCTCGCTACATCTTCAAGGAACTACTTACTCCCTTCAGCCTGAGTTTGGCGGCCTTTACCTTTGTCATTCTGGCCAATAAAATCATCCGCCTCACCGAGCTAATTGTCAACAAAGGGGTAGGTCTATGGACAGCCGTTATCCTGTTCAGTTACATCTTGCCGGCTTTTCTGGTGCTGGCGATTCCCTGCACCGTGCTTTTAGCCAGCCAAATCGCCTTTGGCCGTCTTTCCTCGGAAAGCGAAACCACCGCCCTCTTTGCCAGCGGGATGAGTTTTTACCAGTTGCTTTCCCCGGTTATGCTGCTTTCTGTTCTGGCTTTTTTACTGGCCCTGACAACTATGATATTTGCCGCCCCTCATGCCAATCGTTCCTTCAGCACTATGCTCAACCAAATAGGGCGTCAAATCGTGCAATCCGGCTCCGCCCTTGATCTCAAGGAACGTGTCTTCCTGGATGATTTCACAGACATGGTAATCTATGTAAATAAAATCCCCCCGGCCGGCCACCCCCTGAAGGGAGTCTTGATCAGCAACTACCGCCAGAGTGAAGAGCCCCAAATTATCAGCGCCAAGCTGGGAAACATAATCAGCCACCCCGACTCGCTCAAGGTTACCATCCACCTGGAGGAGGGCAGTATTCACCAGAAAATTTCAGCGGAACGCTACCGCAAAATCAGTTTTGACAGCTACGAATTACAGCTTGATCTGGGCAAATTTTTACCCGGAAGCAATAAGGAAAAACGGGAGCGGGAGATGACCATTACTGAATTACGGCAAGCTATAAAGTCCAAACGGAGTCAGGACAAACCAAGCGGTTCCCTTGAAGTGGCCTTGCATAAAAAATTTGCCCTGCCATTTTCCTGTCTGCTGCTGGGGTTGGTGGGAGCACCTTTGGGCATGGTCTCGCACCGCTCAAGTAAATCCGCCGGTTTTGTCCTGAGCATCGGGACAATTTTTATTTATTACCTATTGTTGCGTACCGGGGAAAGCCTGGGGGCGGCAGGTGCAATTTCTCCCGCCCTGGCTATGTGGCTGCCGAATTTGCTTTTGCTTGTTACCGGGGTTCATCTGGTGCGCAAGACGGCTCGCCAATCTCCCATCAAGTTGCTGGAGTGGATAGCTGTTTTGAATGAGAAGTTGGGGGCGAAACTAAAAGCCCTGGGAAAGCGGTTAAACTTGTCATAGATTGAATTAGGAGCAAGTCAGTTGCGCATTTTAAGCTCTTATGTGGCTAAGGAATTTCTAAAGCAGTTCTGCTTATTGCTGCTGATTTTCGCCGCTCTGTACCTGGTGGTTGATTTGGGGCGAATCGACGGATTTATAAAGCATAACGCTGCTATGGGGGATATAATCAGCTATTATGTCTATAAAATCCCCTTAATTGTTTCTCAAACTGTTGCCGCCGCTGTTTTATTGGCTGCTACCCTGACCATGTCCAGCTTAAGCAAGTACAATGAGATTAGCGCCATGAAAACGGCAGGGATTAGTATTTACCGTATAATCCTGCCTGTTCTGGGGATTGCTTTCCTGATCAGTTTGTTAACCCTGTTTGCTAACGAATATGTTCTTCCCGGCAGCAATAAAAAGATAGAATATATCAAAAAGGTAAAAATACGGGGAGAAAAACCACGCAGCCTCTTCAAAAACGGGCGCATCTGGTTTCGGGGGGAAGAGGGGGTGTTTTACAACATGCAGCATATTGATAATCAGCAGGAGTTGTTGCAAGGAGTGACGGTCTATTACTTCAATGCTGATTTTGAGCTGACTAAGCGGGTGGATGCGGCCCAGGCCCGTTGGCAAAAGGGGCAATGGGTTTTTGAAGAGGGCAGCAGCTATCGCTTTCCCGCCCAGGGGCCGCCCCGGTTTGAAAGTTTTAAGCGAAGGACAATCGCCCTCAAGGAAAGGCCGCAGGATTTTGCGCAGGTGGAGCGTAACCCGCAAACCATGGGTTATTATGAGTTGAGTGCCTATGTGCAGAGTTTAAAAAGCAAGGGCTATGAGGTCGCTCCCTACCTGGTGGATTTGCATGCCAAGCTGGCGCTCCCCTTTATCAGCCTGGTAATGGCCATTATCGGCACCCCTTTCGCCCTGCGCTTGAATCGCAGCGGGGGCCGGGCCAAGGGCTTTGCCCTGACCCTGGGGATTGGCTTTGCTTATTGGATAGTTCTGGCCGAGGGATTGGCTATAGGGCACGGGGGTGCCCTGCCCCCGATTATAGCCGCCTGGGGGGCCAATTTGGTCTTTGCCGCTCTGGGGTTTTACTTGCTGGCCAGTCTTAATTGATAAAACTCCCTCCCCCTTGAAGGGGGAGGGACGGGGTGGGGGTGATTGATGGACATATCCCCCCCACCTTAATCCTCCCCCACAAGGGGGGAGGAAATAATTGCTAAGGAGACTATCAACCTTGTTAAATTTATCCCCGGATACTGTCCGGGAGCAGTTGTCTGTTTTAAGTGATCTTGAACAGCGCCCGCTGGATTATCTGGAGGAAAAATTCCGCCAGGGGCGCCTGGTGGTGCCCCTCAACCCCCGCCGTTCCCAAACTAAAGTAGTGGGTATTGGTGAGGGTTTATCCACCAAGGTCAACGCTAACCTGGGCACCTCCCGGGACAGGGTGAATCTTGATGAAGAGCTAAAAAAGCTGGCAGTGGCCGTAGAGGCGGGGGCGGATACGATTATGGATTTGAGCACCGGCGGCCCCTTGGCGGAAATCCGGCGCCAACTGCTGGCGGCCTGCCCCCTCCCTTTTGGCACAGTCCCCATTTACCAGGCGCTGGTGGAAACCGCCGAGCACAACCAATCCATTCAAGAGATGGATATGGATAGGCTCTTTGCCATAATTGAAGAGCAGGCGGCGGATGGGGTGGATTTTATGACCGTCCACTGTGGGGTTACCCGCCAGGTGCTCAAACAACTGGAACAAAGTAAGCGCCTGATGGGTATTGTCAGCCGCGGGGGGTCCTTTCTGGCCAAATGGATGCTCCATAATCAGCGGGAGAACCCCCTTTATGAACAGTTTGACCGCCTGCTGGAAATCGCCCGCAAGTATCAGGTAGTTCTGAGCCTGGGGGACGGGCTGCGCCCGGGGGCTTTGGCCGACGCCGGTGACTCGGCCCAACTGGCGGAGCTAATTGTCTTAGGAGAATTAACCAAGCTTGCCTGGGAGGCCGGGGTTCAGGTGATTATTGAAGGGCCCGGCCATGTTCCCCTGCACCAGGTTCAAAGCCAGATTCAATGGCAAAAAAGCCTCTGCCATCAGGCTCCCTTCTATGTGCTGGGGCCGCTGGTGACCGATATTGCTCCCGGCTATGACCATATTACCGCCGCCATCGGGGGGGCAATCGCCGCCGCCGCCGGAGCGGATTACCTGTGTTATGTTACCCCCTCCGAGCACCTGGGATTGCCCGGGCCGGAAGAAGTCAAGCTGGGGGTAGTCGCCGCTAAGATTGCCGCCCATGCGGCGGATATTGCCAAAGGCGTCCCCGGCGCTATGCAACAGGATATTGCCATGTCCCGCGCCCGCCGCTGCCTGAACTGGGAAGAGCAGTTGGAATTGGCCCTTGATGCGTCCCGTGCCCGTGAGTTATTAGAAAAAAGCCCCGGTAGCCAGGAAACTTGCAGCATGTGCGCTGAGTTCTGTGTTTTGCAAGGAAAACACACCCTAAATGCAGATTAAGGGACGTATAATATGGATATGCTTTCCCATCTGATCTTTTCGGAAAATTTCCTAAGCTCTTGGATGTTTTTCTTTTCCCTTGTCTTTATCTGTTTGCCTTTGGGATTCAGTGTGGCAAGCGCTTTTTTTAAAGAACAAAATATTGCCAGGTTGGTTACAATATCTGTTCTGCTCGGGATTACTTTAACTTTTGGCATTTGGTCAATCCTGGTCCTTCTCCATATTCCTTTCAACAGTGCGTTGTTCATATCCCTCAATGTTCTTCTGCCGGTGCTGGTGATTATCTATAATTTCAGGCGGGAAAAGATTAGCTTGTTCCTGGCATGTAACAAAATAGAATTGGCTA
>QIFF01000241.1 GCA_003230635.1 bacterium
AAACCAAGGTTGACTGGCAGTTTAGCACGAATGACGCTCGTATCAAACTGAAACGGCTATATCCGAAACTTTAAAATATACATTGTACTAGACTGATGACTGACGACTTTCTGTATTAGAGGTAGTTAATGCAAGTACTTCTTTTTCTGATTTTTTCCTCGCTTACTATACTTTCCGCCCTGGCGGTGGTTAGCTTACGCAAGGTAGTCCATTGTGCCTTTGCCCTTCTTTTCACTTTCTTTAATATAGCCTGCCTGTTCATCTTGCTGGGGGCTGAGTTTTTGGCCGCGGTTCAAATCTTGATTTATGCCGGGGCGGTAATGATTTTGTTCATTTTTACCTTGATGTTGATTGACCTGCGCAAGGTGGATCACCAAGAGCAATTCCACCGTCAGCTTAAATGGGTGGTGGCCGGGGCTATTCTTCTGGCTGTAGAGACAGTCATTTTTGTCCTGCCCCGCAGCAGCTTTCTAGCCGGAGCACGGCCTAGTCTTACCCCTAACCCAATCTGGGAAAATAACAGCGTAGCAATTGGTGAGGTTCTCTTTACCGAATATCTGTTTCCCTTTGAGGTGGCCTCTGTGGTCTTGCTGGTAGCTGTTGTGGCGGCGGTTATTCTGGGCAAGAGCAGGATTTCTGTTTCAGGCTTAAAAAAGGATGGAACCACAGAGTGCACAGAGGAATTCTCTGTGTTCTCCAAAAGAATTGTACCCGAAAGTAACCCCAAGGATCAAAATGGTAGGTTGGGTTGAGGAACGAAACCCAACAATTAGGAAGGTTAAAAGAGAGCATAAAAAGATTAATAATACTGATTCCCGGTTTCTCGAGGACATGTTTTCATCAGCACAAGTTTAGAGGACACAAAGGGAAGGGAATAAAATTCCTCTTATTCCTGCTTCCGTAGGAATGGCATTATTTATTAATAGTTAATATTTTCTCTGTGTTCTCTGTGGTTAGGTTTTGACAATACGTAGATAATCTCCGGGAGGAGCAAAGCTAATGGTGCCCCTGGCTTGGTATTTGGTTTTAAGTCTGGTTTTATTCATGATCGGGTTGGTGGGAGTGCTGGTACGGCGCAACGTGATTGTGGTCTTGATGTCCATTGAGTTGATTATGAATGCGGTTAACATCAACCTGGTGGCCTTTTCCCGTTACTTGCCCTCCTTGAGCGGTCAGATTTTTACCATCTTCACCATTACCATCGCAGCGGCCGAGGCCGGTCTGGGGCTGGCTTTGATTGTGGCGGTCTATCGCAACGCCTTAACGGTCAATGTAGATGAAATCAATGTGATGAAGTGGTAGTTTTTGGTAGCCGCAGGCTTTAGCCTGCGAAAGACGGCGCAAGCTGAAGCTTGCGGCTACCACGGAAAATAAGGATTAATGTCCCCCTTCAGTTACCAACAACAAATGGGTTTTCCTATCTTAAGCGTGATTGTCTTTCTGCCTCTGGCGGCAGCGCTGGTGCTGATGATTTTTATCCCCCGCTGTAAGGAAGAACTGATTCGCCGCTATACTTTTGTCGTGATGCTGCTGGATTTATTGCTGGTGCTTTGGCTGTTTCCTTCCTTTAATAACACCACGGCTGCAATTCAGTTTGTGGAAAAAACCCCCTGGATAAAAACCTTGGGGGTTAATTACCACCTGGGGATTGACGGTATCAGCCTGCTCATGCTTTTCCTTACCACCCTGCTGGGGGCCATAGCGGTACTTTCCACCTGGAAAGCAATCACTTTACGGGTGAAAGACTTTATGGTCTGCATGCTGCTGCTCCAGTTGGGGGTGCTGGGGGTATTTGCTTCTCAGGATTTGTTTCTCTTTTATGTGTTTTGGGAGGTTATGCTCATCCCCATGTATTTTGTGATTGGCGTCTGGGGGGGGGAGCGAAGGCTGTACTCCGCCACCAAGTTCTTTATCTTTACCCTGGCCGGCAGCCTGGTTATGATTCTGGGGGTGCTGGCGATTTACTTTAATTACCACAATTACGCCCTTGCCAACCAAATCAGCCCTGCTTACAGCTTTAGTTTCCTGGATTTGTATAAGGCCCCAATTCCCTCTCAGCAACAGTTATGGATATTTGCCTCCCTGTTTCTCGGCTTTGCCGTTAAAATCCCGGTCGTTCCCTTGCACACCTGGCTGCCCGACGCCCATACCGATGCACCCACCGCGGGCAGCGTCATCCTGGCCGGCACCCTGCTGAAACTGGGGGTCTACGGCTTCATTCGGGTGGCGATTCCCATTTTGCCTTACGCCAGTCGCCAGGCAATTCCCATTATAATGGTTCTCTCTATTATTGGGATTATCTATGGAGCCAAGGTAGCTATGGCTCAGGCCGACATGAAAAAACTGATTGCCTATTCCAGCGTCAGCCACCTGGGCTTTGTCACCATGGGGATTTTTCTCTTCAACCAGCAGGGAATGGAAGGCGGAGTGCTCCAGATGCTCAACCACGGTTTAAGCACCGGGGCGCTCTTTTTAATCGTGGGCTTGCTCTACGAGCGGCGTCATACCCGCATGATTGCCGACTTCGGTGGTTTGTCAAAGCAACTGCCGGTTTTCGCCGTCTTTTATGCCATTGTCACCTTTGCCTCCATCGGCCTGCCGGGCTTAAACGGTTTCGTAGGGGAAATTCTGATTCTAATCGGAGCCTTTCAAGTCAACAAGCTCTATGCCGCCTGCTTAGTTGTAGGTATTGTCCTGGGGGCGGCGTATATGCTCTGGCTCTATCAGCGGGTGATGCTCGGCCCCCTGGATAAGCCGGAAAACCAGGATTTGCCTGATTTGAACAAGCGCGAGGTGGCAACCCTGGTGCCCTTGGTAATTCTGATGTTTTGGATCGGGCTTTACCCCTCGCCATTTTTAAAAATCATGCGCCCCTCGGTGCAGAACATAATTGCCAACTACCAGGCCAACCAGCCGGCGGATCAGCCGGTAGCTGAGGCCGAGAGTGAAGAAACCCAACCAGAAGAAAAATCCTTCTGGGGCAGTTTGTTGCCATGATAAGCCAAATAAAAACAGTCGTCGGTCATCAGTCAACTGACAACGGATGACTGACGACTTATTTAGTTTACTATAACCATGATAACTCAAAGACAACTAACTGAAATCACTAAAAAAATTGTAAAGGATTTTCAACCAGAGAGAATCATCCTTTTTGGTTCCTATGCCAATGGCACCCCTGGCGAAAATAGTGATTTGGATTTATTGGTAATAAAAGACAGTGAGTTGCCCAGATATAAAAGAAGCCCTAAATTATATCGCTTGTTGCGTGATTATATCTGTTCTAAAGATATTTTGGTCTATACCCAACAAGAGATTGATGATTGGAAGAATGTCCCCCAGGCCTTTATCACTACCGTAATGCGTCAGGGAAAGGTCTTGTATGAAAACAAAACAGGAATTGGTGCGGGATTGGATAAAAAAAGCGGAAAATGATTTAAAAACAGCCCAAAGGGGGCTTTCCTTCCCTGACCCGATTACTGATACTATTTGCTTTCACTGTCAGCAGGCGGTAGAGAAGTATTTGAAAGCCTACTTGCTGATGAATGAAGTTAGCTTTCCCTTGACCCATAATATTGAAGTGCTTGTAAACTTGTGTGAAGATATAGACCCAGGCTTTGAAGAAATCATTGATGCGGATATTTTAACCCCCTATGCGGTTGAGGTTCGCTATGCAGATGACCTGTTTGAACCTAGCGGGGGAGAAGCCGTAGAAGCCTTTGAAATGGCTGAAAAGGTGAAGGAGTTTGTGCTAAGTAAAATAGCTTGATGTTGATGTTTCGCCTTGAGACAAGCCAACCAAAAAAGGAACAAATTTTGACAGGATTAACAGGATGAAACAGGATTAAATGAATGGCGAAATCTACCGATTCCCCTACTGACAACAAGATATTGTGTTTTCTTTTCACTATAGCAACATTGGGGATACTCCGTTTCTTTACCGTTCCTCAAGGGTCTGTGCGCATTATCACAGCATTTGGAAAGTTCGTCCGCACAGCGGAATGTGGGTTGGGCTTCTGTCTTAGCTTTTGGGGTCTTTATCAAAAGGCTGACATACTTGTTCCTGTACAGGAACAAGTGCAAAAGTGTAACCCAGAAAATGTTTTCACCAGTGACGGTGCGGGATACAGAATTGAGACGGTCGTGTTTTATAGTATAAATGACCCCGCAAAAGCAATATTCGGGGTGAAAGATTATGAGGATCCTACGAAAGATTACACGGACGCTATTTACGAGCTTGTTCAGGCTGCTC
>QIFF01000300.1 GCA_003230635.1 bacterium
GGCAATCTCTCCCTTCTTTGTGATACCCAAGGGGGTGAGAAAAATGGAAGGAACAGGAACGGAAATCAAACATCAAAAATTAACCAAGCTTTCGTCTTTAGGCTCGGTAATATCAGCTTTTCTGGCTTCCGTCTGCTGTGTTGCCCCGGTTATATTTGCCTTATTGGGAGTCGGAGGCGCGGGCTTTGCCGTGGGTTTGGAAAAGTACAGGCCGATTTTTATAGCCGTCGCGGTTGTTTTTCTGGGAATTGCCTTTTATTATACCTATCGAAAAAAGGGAGTCAGTTGTGAAATAGATTCTGTTTGTTCCACTGGCAAAGGAGGCAAATTTAACAAGGTAATACTTTGGGTATCTGCTGCTTTGGTTGGTTTCTTCATAGTCTTTCCTTACCTGCTGGGATGGATATTGGGATGAGGGGGTGTTTAAAATGAACGGTAGACTTATAAAAACCATTTTCATCTTTCTTGCTGCTATCTTTATCATTGCGGGAGTTATCAAGAATAACGAGGCCTGTTGCTCGGAAGGAACCAAAATGATAGTGCTCAAAGTTGAGGGCATGACCTGTAGCGCTTGTAACCTGACGGTCAAGATCGCCCTAAAAAAACTGCCCGGGGTAGTGAATGTTATCGCCAGCTATAAGTCAGGACGGGCTGAGGTGGAGTATGTGCCGGAGAAGGTAACCCCCAAGCAGATGATAGAGGCAATAAACAAGATTGGTAAATATAAGGCCGGTATCTATAAGGAGTGAACACAATGAGTGCTTCAGCAGGTAAACCGCGTGACGGTTCGCTTCATTTACTTATTATCGGCGGAGGTTCGGCTGCCTTCGCCGCCGCGATTAAAGCCGGCGAACTTGGGGCTAGGGCAACCATTATTAACGCCGGCCTTCCGATTGGGGGCACCTGTGTCAATGTGGGTTGTGTGCCTTCAAAAACCTTAATCCGAGCGGCAGAAGCCCACCACCGGGCAACCCATCACAACTTTCTTGGAATCGAATCTTCCAGTCGTATATCCGATTTCCAGGCAATCATTCGACAAAAGCAAGAACTCGTTGAGGGGTTGCGACAGGCCAAGTATTTGGATGTAGTCTCCGATCTCCCTGGGGTGCAGATTATTAACGGGCAAGCCAAACTGCTTACCGCTAATGTTGTTAAAGTTAATAACGAACAAATTTGCGCTGACCGTATTCTCATCGCCACAGGAGCTACACCATCCATTCCTTCAATTCCCGGCCTGGACAGAGTTGACTACTTGACGAATGAAACCGCCTTTCAGCTTGAAAAATTGCCGGAATCATTAATTATACTCGGGGGACGTTACATCGCCCTGGAATGCGCGCAAATGTTCGCCCGATTCGGGAGCCGGGTAACTATCCTGCAACGCTCGTCCCGCATTCTTCCCACTGAATCCGAGGAACTTACCTCAGCCTTGACAAACTATCTGGAGGGGGAAGGCATCAAGATTGTAACAGGAGTTACAACCCAGAAGGTGTGTGCCACAAACGAGGGGATACGCGTTGAAACCAGCATCGGCAATATACCAAGAGATTTCCAGGCATCCCGAATCCTGGCTGCCACAGGGCGAAAACCTAACACAGGGGGAATGGGTCTGGAAAATATTGGGGTAACCCTGGATTCCCACGGGTTTCTGGAGGTGGACGAAACTTTACAGACAAATATCAAGGACATCTATGGAGCCGGAGACGTTGTGGGAGAGCCGATGTTTGTATATACCGCTGCTTATGAGGGAGCGCTGGCAGCGGAGAACAGCCTCCTGGGGCTCTCTGGCAAGAGGGATTACACAGCGCTGCCCTGGGTTATCTTCACCGATCCCCAGGTAGCGGGAGTGGGGCTGAACGAACAGCAGGCTTCAGATGGAGGAATTGACGCTGATGCGGCAACCTTACCATTGTCACACGTTCCCCGCGCCCTTGTCGCACGCGACACCAGGGGATTTATCAAATTAATTCGAAATCGGGCAACAGATACATTGGTTGGAGCAAGAATCCTGGCTGGCGAAGGCTCGGAGTTGCTTATGGAAATCAGTCTTGCCATTAAATATGGCATTACCGTGGGAAATTTGGCGTCTTCTTTCCATCCGTATTTAACACTATCGGAGGCGGTAAAGCTCGCGGCGCGCTCCTTCAACAAGAATATAGCCAAGCTAAGTTGTTGCGCAACGTAAATCCTTGTACCCAAATTATTCGGGTTAGCAACACGGCAATTCAAGAAACAAAAAGAAAAGAAGGTACTTGACAAAATACAAGAAGTGTCGTATATTCTAAATTAGATATTAATAATATACTAATATGGTTGGGAAAAACTCACAATGGTGGATACTGCAGAACTCTTTAAAATTTTGGCCGCTGATAAACGCATTGAGATAATCGAACAATTGAAACGGGGAGAAATGACGGTCAATGCTCTTGCCGAAACGCTGGGAATAACCCAATCGGCCGTCTCCCAGCATCTGCGTATTCTTAAAAGCGCCGGGTTGGTAAATAACGAACGAAAGGGTTATCATACTTACTATACTCTCAACCAAGAGGCCATGGAAATGTGCCGACAAAGATTAAACCGTGTCTGTACTTGCGGCTGTCTAGAGGGAAAAAAGGAGAGGAAAACCAAAAAGCACACTAACTGAGCATATATTTTTTAAACTTAATTTAAGATATTGCTAATATTCTAATACAAAGGAGGTGATACACATGGCCAAGAAAAAAGGTTCCTGCGGTTGCGGCTGTACAGATAAGAAACCATCCAATAAGGATAAGTAGCCGCGCTGAGTAAGGGGAGGCGTTGGAGTCGCCTCCCCTTCTCATTACTACCGCTTACGCTCCTCATTTACAAATACAGGGGAAAAGCTGGCCATCAACATCACCTAAACAACACATATATCAAAGCAAACAGCAAAACTGTCTTATAGTTCTCCCTTTAAAACAGCTACCTCAGCCAGTGTCTTTTTGATTTTCAAGGCAATTTCCCGCGAGAGACCTACTTCATTGGCTATGGGCTTAATTTTTGTGGGTGTTTGCATTATATCTTCTAACCCTTGTGCTATTTTAAAAGATTGTTCCAAATGCTTTCCCACAAATTGATTTAGGAATTCCCGGTTTATCAGCGCTTGCCGCTCTTTAAAAACTTGTTTACCTAAGATCAATCTGGAAATGCTATCGTGCTCGATCAAAACTAAAATTCTATATAGCCCGTAGCCGCTCTCACCAGTAATCACGAAGATCTCGCCTGATACTCCCATACCTTTCCATTTGTGTGCCTTAAAATATTTGACCACGTTTTCCACCGGAATCTGGTTGCCTAATATTTGGCTGATTTTTTTTCGCTGAGACTTTGTAAGGGTAACCTTCCGGTGCTCATATCTTGAGTGTGTAGAAAATTTATCCAGGTTACGGTGAAGAACACGGTGAGACAAATCTACAGTACCACATCCCCAAAAAGTAGCGATGACGAGAACTACTCCAAACGATAAAAATTTGTATTTCATTTACCCACACATCCTTTCCTTTCAAACCAGCCATAAAGGACGGGCAAGACAATCAAGGTAAGCAGGGTGGAGGAAACCAACCCTCCGATTACCACTACGGCCAGGGGGTGTTGAACCTCCGAGCCTGGCCCGCGTGCCAGCACCAGGGGAATTAAGCCCAGCCCGGTAGTTATGGCGGTCATCAGAACCGGGCGCAGACGCAGCTCGCTGCCCTTGATTAAAGCTTCCTGTAAGGGCATACCCTCGCTGCGAAGCTGGTTGAAATAGGTAACCATTACCAGCCCGTTTTCTACCGCTATCCCCAGCAAGGCGATGAAGCCTACCGAAGAGGGAACGCTTAAGTTAAGCCCGGAAAGATAAAGCGCGATGACTCCCCCGATTAGAGCCAGGGGGATATTTACGATGATGAGAACCGCATGGCGGGTGGAGTTGAGGCTGGATAAAAGGAGGAGGAAAATCAGTCCCAGGGCAATCGGCACCACAATCATTAACTTGCGGTTGGCCCGTTCCTGACCCTCAAACTGTCCTCCCCAGGTGGTATAGTAGCCCGCGGGCATGGGAACATCTTCTTTAATGCGCCGTTTCCCTTCCTCTACAAACCCGCCTACATCACGCCCGGAAACATTGCATTGCACCACTATCCGGCGGCGGCTGTCTTCACGGCTGATCTGGTTATAGCCCTTTTCAAAGGAGACTTTTGCCAGTTGTTTCAAGGGGACGCGGCTTCCG
>QIFF01000373.1 GCA_003230635.1 bacterium
CTGAATGGCAAAATGCCTGCAGCGGCCCGCAGAAGACTAAATATCCCTATGGCAAGGAGTATGACGCCAGTAAGTGTAACACTTCCGAATTCGGGAAGGGAAGAGTACTCCCCAGTGGAAAGCTCAGTGATTGCGTCAGCGCCTATGGGGTATATGATATGAGCGGTAACGCCAATGAATGGACCATGGACTGGTATAACCCGGCCAGCCGCAGCATTGTTATCAAGGGCGGTTCTTTCGGTACCAAACCCAAATATAGCCGTTGTGACGCCGCCCAGGAGGCAACTCCCTTTACCCATCGCAAGGATAGCGGCTTCCGCTGCTGTAAGTAACAACCTTGCCCCTACATTTTGCTGCCAGTCTTGTTCTTCTTGGCTTGCTGATTCTCCCAAGTTTACTTGGCTGCCGGCCTAAGCCCAAGGAAAAACTAAAGCCCACCTTCTCCTCCATCTCCAAGCTGATTTTTGCCAAGAAATGTGCGCTGCACACTTGTCATTCCCCGTCCTTTTACCATGAATCCGGCAACCTTGACCTCTCTGATGAAAAGGCCTACTCCAGCCTGGTAAATGTTAAGAGTCATCTTTACCCCGATGAGTTCAGAATTAAGCCCCACGACCCGGATAACAGCATCCTAATCAAGAGGCTGGAAGGTAAGGTCTGGGCCGGGGTTCCCCTGGAGCGTTCTTCCTTAAACGATGAAGAGCGCCGCACCGTTCGGGAATGGGTAAGAAGAGGAGCCAGGTTTGACTAGAAGGGCACATAATAATCAGGGGCTGTTACACAGCCAAGTCAATATGACATGGTGACATTTTCATTAGGCTACCAACAATCCCTAATTTTTTTGTTGACATTTGCTCAAGCAAGTATATAATTTAACTGTTACCTTAAGTAAGGGGTCTAATGTATGAAGGCTGGAAAAGCCTGCTTGTTAGTAGCACTTCTTTTTCTCTTGCCTGCTTGCAGTTACCTAAACGCTGATTTTCCTGCCCCGGAACCACACTCGTCCTTTGCCCCACTTGGAGCTTACAGCGAGTATGGCAGTCCCATAAATCTGCGTTACTATAAAAGTGCACTCTCCCCGCAAAGATGGAATAAAATTGATGTCCTAAATTACTCCGAGGGGCAGTTTGCCTTTCCACCGCTCAGCGGCTACCGGATTTTGGACTATCACAACCCGCGGCACCAAACGCAGGTTACCTTATATCGCGAGCTGATCAAGGGCGAGACTTATATGGATATTATCTCCCGCCGCCAGTCCAGTGACCACTGCCGCTTCAGCCGCAGCCTCTATCGCAAGTTGGACGATCTTGAAATCGTGGAAGCCACTGCAAGTCGTTATATCTGGTTGTATGGGGACTATCTGTCCAAGTATTATTTCCTCAAGGCGGGCAATGTAGTCTATACCTTTCGCTTTTTAAGCCCTTCCAAGGAGTATCTCCTCTACGAGCCGGATTTTGATCTGTTTGTAAAGACCACTGTTGACAACTACTTAGTCCATTCACCTCGCCAACAGCTTCCCCTCACTCCCAACCAATATGCCAACCAAAGCCCAAAAGGGGAAGGGCAGCCAGAGTTGTTCTCCAAGGAGCAGTTAGTTTCCTTTTTTGTGCCGGCTGCCGCCCTGCAGACGCCTCTCCGCTACTAATCCTTCCTTCTATACCTGCATTATTCACACACGATGGGGGGTAAGCTTGGCGGCCGGGAGAGAACTTTGTGCGGAATTTGCGGAATTTACCAGTTAAACAGGGCAGCGCCGGAGCCAGATACTCTGGCGAAAATGAATGCTGTTCTCAAGCATCGCGGGCCGGACGATGAAGGTTTTTACTTTGGCTCACAGATCGGCCTGGGGCACCGGCGCCTGAGCATTATTGACCTGGACGGCGGTCACCAGCCCTTGAGCAATGAGGACGAAAGCGTTTGGGTAGTTTATAACGGCGAGATTTATAACTACCGGGAATTGCGCGCAGAGCTGGTAAAAAGGGGGCACCACTTCCGCACCCACAGCGATACCGAGGTCATCGTTCACCTCTATGAAGAGCACGGCCCCGGGTTATTGCCTCAACTGCGGGGAATGTTTGCCTTTGCCCTCTGGGATGCCCGGAAGCGCTGCCTGCTGCTGGCCCGCGACCGCCTGGGGCAGAAGCCCCTCTATTATACCCGCCAGAACAAAAACCTAATTTTTGCTTCCGAAATCAAGGCCATTCTCCAGCACCCGCTTGTTCAGCCCAGGGTGAATTTAACTGCTATCCACGATTTTTTAAGCTATCAGTACGTTCCCTCCCCCGAAACCGCCTTTGCCGGTATTTATAAACTGCCGCCGGCTTCCTACTTGCTCCAGACCGCTTCAGAAACAAAGATAGAGCGTTACTGGCAGCTTGATTTTGGGTCTAAGCTTCAGCTCAAGGAGGAGGAATACTGCCGGCGGCTGCGGGAGCTGCTGGAAGAGGCGGTAAAAATGCGCCTGATGAGTGAGGTGCCGCTGGGGGCCTTTTTGAGCGGCGGCCTGGATTCCAGTACGGTGGTGAGCTTGATGAGCAAGCTCAGTAATCAGGTGGTTAAGACCTTCAGCATCGGTTTTGCCGAAGATGAATATAACGAGTTGGATTATGCTCGCCTGGCAGCCCAGCATTTTCAGACCGAGCACCAGGAATTTACCGTGCGCCCGGCGGCCCTGGAACTGCTGCCCAAGCTAATCTGGCATTACAACGAGCCCTTCGCCGACCCTTCCGCCCTACCCACTTATTACCTCTCCCAGGTTTGCCGCCAGCACGTTACCGTGGCCCTTTGCGGGGATGCCGGGGACGAGAACTTCGCCGGTTATGAACGTTATATGATGCATAGCTGGGCGCAAAGCTATCAGAAACTGTCCCCCAAACTGCGGGAAAAAGTAATTACCGGCTTGACTAAAAAACTGGCGGCCGGCTTTCCTCAACAACCGTCCTTCCGGCGCTTACACCGTCTGCTGCAGCGCCTTTCCCTGCCGACGGCAGAGCTGCATGCCCAGCAGATGACGATTTTTAGCCCCGAACTGGCCAAAGAGCTTTATAGTCAAGAGCTGCTGGCCGCCAAAACAAATAATTATCTGCTGGATTTATTTGCCCAAGCCAGGGGCGGGGACAATTTGGATCAGGTTTTATGGGTGGATATTCATTCCTACCTGCCCGAGGATTTATTGGTTAAGGTGGACGTAGCCAGTATGGCCAATTCATTGGAGGTGCGGTCGCCATTTCTGGACCACAAGGTAATGGAATTTGCCGCCGCCGTTCCCAGCCGGCTCAAACTGCACGGCTCCAACCTCAAATATATCTTGCGCCGGGCATTCGCCCCCACGCTGCCGGCTCCAATTTTAAAGCGCAAAAAGATGGGCTTCAGCGTGCCCCTGGACAGTTGGTTTCGCAATGAGCTTAAAGGCTACCTGCATGAAGTCCTGCTGGATCAGCATACCCTTCAGCGGGGCTATTTTAAACCCGCCGCCCTGGAAAAGCTGCTGGCCGAGCACAGCAGCGGCAAGTTTGACCACAGCTTCCCGCTCTGGAGCCTGCTGATGCTGGAGTTATGGCAGCGCATGTTTATTGACGGGGAAGGGAAGCCAAGTTGAAGATTCTCTTTATCACCCGCTGCTACCCCCCGGTCATTGGGGGGATGGAGAAGGTCAGCTATGAATTAACCAGTCATCTGGCCGGCTTAGCCGATACCCACCTAATTGCCAACCGCAAAGGGAAAAGCAATCTGCCCTTTTTCCTGCCCTACGCCCTGCTGCGGGTTTTATTCCTGATAAGGGCTAACTCTATAGAGATTGTCCACCTGGGCGATGCCTCTCTTGCGCCCCTAGGGGTGATGATTAAGTCCATTTGTCACCTGCCGGTGGTAAGCACCGTCCATGGGCTGGATGTAACCTATGCGAACAGGCTTTACCAATCCCTCATCCCCGCTTGCCTTAAGAAACTGGACAGGCTGGTTTGTATCAGTAAGCATACCCTGGCCGAATGCTCCCAAAAGGAGATTCCCGGCAGCAAATGTGTGGTTATTCCTAATGGGGTCAATCCTGATGAATTTTATCTGCCCGAGTCCGGGAGCAGAGAAATGTTGCAGGCAGCCCTGAAAATTGATTTGGCCGACAAGCACCTTTTGCTGAGTGTGGGGCACCTGGTAGCCAGAAAGGGCATTCCCTGGTTCATAAAAGAGGTGATGCCCCAGTTGGGTAAAGATACTATTTATCTGGTTATTG
>QIFF01000147.1 GCA_003230635.1 bacterium
ACCATTGCCCTGGCCAATATTGGGAAGGTGGAGAAAATCGCGGCGGGCAAGAAAATCGGCCTGGAAAGTATCCCCCGGCAGATTGGTGACTGGAAAATGACTAATGCCCAGACGGATCGCGGGATAATGAAAAGGTGGGAGTTCTTGAACGAGGTACTGATGCGCGCCTATACCAGATCAGATGGGGAAAGTGTCTGGCTGGCAATTACTTATGGTTCTGATCAGCGCCAGACCTTTGCTGTCCATTTGCCTGAGGGTTGTTACCGTGCGGCTGGTTTTGACGTGGAATCGGTGGGGAAAGTGGCCATATTTGAAAACGGGGTGGAACTCAAAAAACTAATCAGCAGGGGACAGGGTAAGACTGAACCGATAAGCTACTGGGTAATGCTGGATGGGAGGGTGGTTACCAGCCACCTGGAGCGCAAATTCAAGCAATTGTATTACACTATTTTTAAGAAGCCGGCCTACGGAGCACTGGTCAGGATTTCCTCCCTGGCCACAGAGGAACAGACACAAAGGGCATACGCAATTCAAGCTGATTTTATCAAACAATTTGCTCAAAGCCTTTCACCGGAGCTAAAAGAGGTTCTCTTCGGCGATATGCTTGGTAGGCGCAGGCTTTAGCCTGCGTTATGGCGCAAGCTGGTAGGCGCAGCCTAAAGGCTGCGGCTACCGTGCGGCTACCCTTACATTAAAGGAGTTCAATCATGCTTATCAAACAAAACAAGGTAATCCCGTTGGTTATCTCAATGCTTATGCTATCCGCTTGCAGTAATAGCTCAAGAGAGATTGCCGAATCTTCTCAGGTGGTGGCCAAGGTGAATGACAAGGAAATCACTACCAGCTATGTTGAAAGGCGAGTCAGCCGGCTGTCGCCACTGGCCCGCAAGGCCCTGAGGACAAAAAATGGGCAGAAAGACTTCATTGATTCGCTGGTTTCCAAGGAATTAATCCTCCAGGCAGCCAGAAAAGAGGGTCTTAATAAAAGCGCCGGCTTTGTTACTCAGGTGCGGGACTATAAAAAGGACCTCTTGGCGCAAACATTTCTGCAAAAGAAGCTGCTGGATAAACGACCCAAGCTGACTGAAAAGGAAATCAGGGATTACTATGATTCCCAGCAAGAGAGCTTCAAGGAGCAAGAGGAGGTTCGCTTAAGCCATATCTTTCTGCTTAGCGAGGTGGAGGCCAAGGATGTCTTAAAAGAGTTAAAAAACGGGGCGGATTTTGCCAAGCTGGCTTTTGAAAAGTCCGCTAACCGGAAGACTGCCCCCAGGGGCGGGGATATGGGGTATCTAAGGAAGTGGCAACTGCCGCCTACTGTGGCTGATAAAGTCTTTGCCATGGAGGCAGGCCAGCTCAGTGAGGTAATCCCTTCTGACTTCGGCTATACCATTATAAAAGTAAGCGACAAGCGGATGGGAAAAGCGGTTGCCCTGGAAGTGGTGGCTGCGGCGATAAAAAATAAGCTGTTGCGGGATAAGCAACGGGAGATGGTTAATACCCTGGTTGAGGAACTGAAAAAAAATGCCCAGGTAACAGTAAATGAAAGTGTGCTGGCTTCTTTGAACTTTTCCCTGGGGGGTGAACCCGGGGCTGCAGAAAAACCCAAAGGGGATAATCTAAGCAAATGAAGAAGGTTCTGGTAATTGGCCTTGATTGCGCAGACCCCAAATTGGTTTTTGACTTGTTCAAGGATGAGCTGCCCAATTTACGGGCACTCATGAAAGAAGGGATATGGGGGGAACTGGAAAGCTGCATTCCCCCCATTACTGTACCGGCCTGGTCTTCCATGATGACCAGTAAGGACCCGGGGCAACTCGGTTTTTATGGCTTCAGGAACAGAAGGGATTATTCGTATAACGGTCTGTATTTTGCCAATTCAAGCTCTGTGCGTGAGGATACGGTCTGGGATATTCTCTCCAGAAAAAATAAACGGGTAATCCTGCTGGGCGTGCCTCAGACATATCCCCCCCGGTCGGTGAACGGCTTGATGGTTACCTCCTTTCTGACCCCCAGCACTAAGGGCCAATATACCTATCCCCCTGAACTAAGAGCGGAAATTGAGCAAGTGGCCGATGGCTATATGCTGGATGTGGAGAACTTCAGGACCGAGAACAAAAAGCAACTCCTGGAAGAAATATACCTGATGACGGAAAAGAGATTCCGCGTAGCCCGGCACTTGCTGACTGCCAGGGAATGGGAGTTCTTTTTTCTAGTGGAGATGGGGGTTGACAGAATCCAGCATGGTTTTTGGAAATGTTTTGACCCCCAACACATTAAATATGAACCCGGTTCAGAATACAAACATGCTATCAAGAATTATTATAGGTATTTGGACAAGGAAATAGGTACTCTGCTTGCTTTGATTGATAGGGAGAATACTGCGGTGTTGGTGGTTTCCGACCATGGGGCCAAGCGGATGGATGGAGGGATTTGTATAAATGAATGGCTTATGACAAATGGTTATTTGACCCTCAAGGCTCAGCCAAAGGGGAGTACGCCTATTTCTAAGGCTCAGATAGATTGGGAGAGAACAAGCGCCTGGGGCGAGGGGGGGTATTACTCGCGCTTATTTTTGAATGTAAAGGGGAGGGAACCCTCCGGCATCATACCCGCTGCGGATTATGAAAAGGTGCGGGATAGGTTGATAGAGGAACTGGAGAGCCTGGGGGACGAGAAGGGCGATCCCATCGGTACCAGGGTTTATAAACCATCAGCGATTTACCGGACATGCAATGGTATCCCCCCGGACTTGATTGCCATCTTTGGAAATCTCTACTGGAGGTCGGTGGGAAGCGTGGGGCTAAATACGGTGCATACCTTTGAAAACGATACCGGCCCGGATGACGCCAACCACGCTCAGCAGGGAATCTTTATAATGAGCCCGGAAAACCCAGGAGCAAAGGGCAAGAACCTGGAGGGATTGCAGATTATGGATGTTGCACCAACTATTTTAGAGCTTATGGGAGTTGGAATCCCAGCGGACATGCAGGGAAAAATTATCAGGGGGAAAGTGTAATGCAAACAGGTAAGAATAGGGGATTTACCCTTTGGTTTACCGGCTTATCCGGGGCAGGTAAGACTACGCTGGCTAATAAGGTTCATGAGTTGCTGGCAAATCGTGGCATTCTGAACGTAGAAATCCTGGACGGTGATGTGGTCAGAACCCACCTTTCTAAGGGGCTGGGGTTCAGCAAGGAAGACCGCGATACCAATATAAGAAGAATCGGCTGGGTCTGCCAACTGCTTACCAAGCACGGTGTCCCCAACATCGCCGCCGCTATTTCCCCCTACAGAGCAATCAGGGATGAGGTCAGGCAGATGGTGGGTAACTTGGTGGAGGTTTATGTCAAGTGCCCTCTGGATACCTTGGTTGAGAGGGATGTGAAGGGACTTTATAAGAAGGCTCTAGCCGGGGAGATAAAAAACTTTACCGGTGTTTCTGACCCTTATGAAGAGCCATTGAACCCGGAACTGGTGGTGGAAACGGATAGAGAAACGGTAGATGAAAGTGCGCAGCGGGTTATTGCCAAATTAGAGAACTCGGGTTATATCCCCCTTCAGGAGAAAGAGTATAGCCAGGAAGAAGAGGAATTAATCGCCAAGAGGCTGGAATCCCTGGGGTATCTTTAAGACCCATTACTTGTAAGCGTTTCTTTTTACGGGGTTAAACAGGCTGTCCGAGAATGTAGTTGCCTGATTCATCAGGCAATTTTCCCCTCACCCCTGTTCCCTGTTTTCACAGGGACAAGCTTCACAGGGACAGGCCCTAGCCCTCTCCCCAGTGGGGAGAGGGCATGCCCAATAAATTGGGAAACTACAGTTAGTTACTCCAGGAGTAGGGCGTTTACGCCCGTGGTTTTTTTTATGTGGAATAAGTTTTCAGGATTTCTGAAGGCCTCCAAAAAGGTGGTGGTCATAGGCATTGACGGCGTTCCCTATACCCTGATTAGCCGTTTTATCAAAGATGGCACCATGCCCAACCTGGCCGAGGTAGTTGAAGAGGGGACTCTTGCTTCCATGGATAGTTCCCTGCCGGAGGTCTCCTCTGTGGCCTGGACTTCCTTTATGACCGGGACAAACCCCGGCCGGCATGGAATCTACGGCTTTATGGAGCTAAAATCCGGCACTTATAAGATGTGTTTCCCCAACTCCCAGGATATTAAGGAACCTACTGTTTGGGAGATACTTGGTAAGCAAGGAAAAAGGTCGGTGGTGCTTAACC
>QIFF01000176.1 GCA_003230635.1 bacterium
GCTGATGCGATTATAGCAATTGACCGCCTCAAGAAAATGGGATTAAAAGTGGTTATGCTCAGCGGGGACAACGAAACTACGGCCAGGGCGATTGCCGAAAAAGCCGGGATTGGGGAGGTGATTGCTCAGGTTCTGCCGCATCAAAAGGTAGAGGCGATTAAACGCCTGCAAGCCGGGGGGACAAAAGTGGCTATGGTGGGAGACGGGATTAACGACGCCCCAGCCCTTACCCAGGCCGATGTAGGCATTGCCATCGGTACGGGTACCGACATTGCCATTGCGGCGGCGGATATTACCCTGATTCGGGGGGATTTGCTGGGGGTGGTGCGGGCGATCAAGCTCTCACGTGCCATCTTCAGAAAGATTGAGCAAAACCTCTTCTGGGCCTTTTTCTATAACCTGATTGCCATCCCATTAGCGATTATGGGCTGGCTGCACCCGGCAATCGCCGAAATCGCCATGGCCGCCAGTTCCCTCAACGTAGTAACCAATTCCCTGCGCCTCAAGTCTGCCCGGTTGGGTTGAATGTAATTCCTCAACCCTCAAGGTTGTTTGTTGGGATTGTAAAATAAAAGCTTGTCCCTTTGCCAGGTTCTGATTCTACCCAGATGCGTCCCTTGTGGCGTTCCACGATTCTTTTGCAAACCGCCAGGCCAATGCCGGTGCCAGCGTATTCCTCCCGGGTATGCAGGCGTTGAAAGATGACAAAAATCCGCTCAAGATATTTCTGCGCAATCCCTATACCGTTATCGCGAACTTCAAAAACCCATGTGTTGTTCTTTTGCTCGGCCGAGATATGAACCCGTGGTGTTTCCTCGCCGTGAAACTTAATGGCATTACCAATCAGGTTTTGCAACACTTGCCCGAGTTGCGAAGCGTCGGCCGTTACCGTCGGCAGGGGGTCGTGGGTAATTAGTGTGCCACTTTCCTCAATTGCCACCTGCAGGTTGGCAAGGGTTTTTTCAAGCATGGTTTCACAATCGGTGGACCCAAATTCTTCGCCCCGCGTGCCCACCCGCGAGTATGTCAGCAAATCATTAATCAAGGCCTGCATCCGGGTAGCCCCGTCTACAGCGAAGGCGATGAAGTCGTCGGCGTCGGCATCAAGTTTGCCTTGGTAACGCTTCGCCAATAGCTGTGTGTAGCTGGCCACCATGCGCAGCGGCTCCTGCAGGTCGTGTGAGGCGATATAGGCGAACTGTTGTAGTTCGCTATTGGAGCGCTCCAGCTCTGCCATGGTTTGTTCCAGCTTCTCTTGTGCCTGCTTGCGCTCGCTGATATCGCGTAAAAAACCGGTGAACAGTGGTTTCTTATCCAACCGAATAGTGGTAATGGATATCTCTATGGGGAACTCAGAGCCGTCGGCCCGCATGGCGGTGCTTTCAACCGGATGGCCGAGTATAGGGCCTTCGTTGGTGGCAAGATAATGCTGCATACCACGGTGATGTTTCCGGCGCAAGGAAGGGGGAACGATTAGTTCGGCCATTGACTTGCCCATTACCTCAGCGCGGGTGTAACCAAATGTTTTCTCCGCCGCCGGGTTGAACTCAATGATCTTACCCTGGTGATCTATGCTGATGATGCAGTCAAAGGCCGACACCAAAATGGCCCCTTTACGCGCCTCGCTCTTCCGCAGCTCAGCAGCCTGCTTTTCAATCAATTTATTTTGCTTGTGGAGTTCGAGGAATATGTTGACTTTGCTTTTCAAAATTGCCGGCTCTATCGGTTTAAACAGATAATCCACCGCCCCTGCCTGGTAGCCTTTAAATACATATTTCTGCTCTTTGCTTATAGCGGTGACAAAGATTATGGGAATATGTTTGGTTTTTTCTTTCCCTCTTATCAATTCGGCGGTTTCAAAACCGTCCATATCCGGCATCTGAACATCAAGAATTACCAGCGCAAACTTATATTCTAAAAGCAGCCACAGGGCCTCTTTGCCGGAGGTAGCCTTAACAATGTTTAGCTCAGGATTCTCCAGAATGGTTTCCAGGGCAAGCAGATTTTCCGGCCTGTCATCCACCAGAAGAATATTCTGTTTTTCAAGCTCAGCCATTGTTATCTTTCCCGCAAGGTGCCCTACAATGAAACTAGGTCGGTTCCCCCCAGAGAAATCCCTGGCCGTATTTTACTCCGAGCTGTTTTAACAGTTCCAGATCCTGCCGGGACTCAATCCCTTCCACCACGACCTGTGCACCCAGGGCTTTCGCGATTTTCAGAATCCGTTCCAGGGGACGCACTTTTGACGAATCCTTGCTAATACCGGTCACACATTTTCTATCAATCTTTATAATGTCCGGACGCAGAAGGATCAGGCTTTCCAAACAGCTGTGGCCGAAGCCAACGTCATCCAGGGCGATTAGAAAACCGGCTTTTCTGAAGGTGTCAATAGGTTCGAGCAGATGCGATGGGTTGCCGATGATTTGCTGTTCGCTAATCTCAATGCAGTATCTTTCCTTGGGGGTATCGGCTGGGAAATCCTCCAGCAGGTGTTGAACCGGTATATCAATTATTGTGGAGGGGAAGAGATTTATATAGTATCGGGCCTTTGAGGGTAGCGAGAGGGTGGCGGCAATGCAATTTTTGAAACAGCGGTGGTCCACTAAGGTCAGGATATTGGCTTCCAGGCAGAAACGAAAGAAATCGTTCGGCATTTCAAAGCCCGGGAGGGACAAACGACTCAAAATCTCATATGCCACCTTGCGCTCATCAGCCAGGCGGAGGATTGGCTGAACCACCGTGTACAATTGGTCGCCGCTACGGAGCGTCTCAAGGATGTTGGGCAGTGATAGAGATCCCTCATCCCCCTTTCTCTTGCATCCCCAGTCATTGGAAACCCGGTTCTTCCCTTCCTGCTTGCTCCTGTGAAGTACCCAATGCATCTGTGACAGTAACTCATCTACTGAAGGGGTTTCCTGGAATACCTTAATAATGCCCAGACTGGCTGTGGTTTTGACATTACCTGAGGCCAACAAGATGTTTATGCCGGATATCGCAAGGCGTATTCTTTCGGCCGCCCGAAGCCCTTCGGCCAAACGGGTTTGTGGGAAGAGAACTAAAAACTCATCTCCGCCGATTCGGGCCACATGGTCACTGAGGCGTATAGAGGTTTTCAGCTTATTGGCGACTTCCTTCAAGACCACATCCCCTACAGCGTGGCCCAGGGTGTCATTAACATGCTTGAAGTTGTCAATATCCACCAGTGCGGCGAGAAGTTCTTTTCCATCTTGCCGGGTTAGCTGCCGTAGCTCGTTGGAAAGGATTTGTTGCAGCCCCCGCCGATTGAGCAGCTCTGTGAGGGGGTCGATAAGGGCTAGTTTCTCCAGGGTTTCATTGCTTGTTTTAAGCTGTACCGTCAAACTTTTCAACACCTTTTCGGTCTGCTTGCGCTTGCTGATCTCCCCTTGTAGAATCTTGTTCGCCGCCAAAAGTTCAGCAGTACGCTCCTTGACCTTGATCTCCAGCCTGTCGTGGGATTCTTGCAGCGCCAGCTTGTTTTCCCGCAGCACCTCAGCTTGCTTCGCAATTAATCTATTCTGTTTGTGAAGTTCAAGAAATACGTTAACTTTGCTTTTTAAAATCGTTGGTTCTATTGGTTTTAACAAATAATCCACCGCTCCTGCCTCATAACCTTTAAACACATGTTCCTGCTCTTTGCTTATGCCGGTAACAAAGATTATGGGAATATACTTGGTGCTTTTTCTCCCTCTGATTAATTCGGCGGTTTCAAAACCATCCATTTCCGGCATCTGAACGTCAAGGAGAATAAGGGTAAAGTCGTGTTCTAAAAGCAGCCATAGGGCCTCTTTGCCGGAAGCGGCCTTAACCATGTTCAGCTCGGGGCCCTCCAGAATGGTTTCCAGGGCAAGCAGGTTTTCCGGCCTGTCATCTACCAGAAGAATATTCTGTTTTTCAGTCCTGGCCATTTTATTCCCCCTACAGCATTTGCTGTTACTCGCTGCTAATTGGTTTGGCCTGTGTTTTTATCCCGAGCTAATTTAACAAGAAATGGGCCAATTTGTTCAAGAGGCAAAATATGATTAACCTCCGTGGCCGCTATAGCCGCCCTGGGCATAAAGTCTGATTCGGCCGTTTCAGGATCCTGGACAATAGTAAGTCCGCCCCTTTCTTTTATTGTTTTAAGCCCCTGGCTGCCGTCATTGTTTGCACCTGTTAAAATGATTCCAATAAGCCCCGAAGAATATACATCAGAAGCAGA
>QIFF01000233.1 GCA_003230635.1 bacterium
CGAATTTGGGCAGACACGGAGGTCTGCCCCTACGTTTTACCGTCCAATGAGCAGGGGGAATGACTAATGCAAGTCAAAGGATATCGCTTTGACCGCCGGGAGTTAGCCGGGGCGCTAGGGGATTTGGGAACCTTTCTGCCCTTAGCCATCGCCTTAATCACCATAAACGGGGTCAATGCCAGCTCCCTTTTTCTGGCGGCTGGGTTACTATATCTAGGAGCAGGATTATATTACAAAATCCCCATGCCGGTGCAGCCGTTGAAAGCTACTTCCATCATTGCCATTACTATGGCCGCCAGCCCGCAGATGATCGCCGCCACCGCCTTATCTATGAGCCTTATTTTCATGCTGGCCAGCTGTTTCGACCTGAATGAAGCCTTGAAGCGCTTTTTCCCCCGGCCGGTAATAAGAGGCATTCAGTTGAGCCTGGGGCTAATCTTGGCTAAAAAGGGTTTTGCTCTGTTTCTGGATAAGCGTTTGTTGGCAAATGGCTCAGAAACGGTAGTCAACCTGGCCGGGTTTAATCTTTCAGTGGGAATAGGAGTGGGTTTGTTAGCTTTAGTATTAATCATTGCCTTGAAAAACAGCCAACGTTTTCCAGCCGGGCTGGCGGTTATTTGTATGGGTTTATTTATCGGAGCCTGGAGCAGTAAGTTGGCGGGAATCAGCAACCTGGCGTTGGGATGCCAACTCCCGAATTTTATTTTGCCTTCCTGGAGTGATTTTTCTGTCGCTGTGCCGATATTGCTCTTGCCGCAGCTTCCATTGACCTTTGCCAATTCAATAATGGCTACGGAGGAAACCGCAACGCAATATTTCGGCACACAAGCTAATCGAGTGACTCCTAGAACTTTGATTACCTCCCTGGGACTGGCAAACTTATTTACCGGTCTGATCGGCGGCATGCCCATGTGTCATGGCTCAGGGGGACTTACCGCCCATTACCGTTTTGGAGCGCGCAGCGGCGGTTCTTCTATAATAATCGGTGGGATCTTCATCCTTACCGCTTTGGTTTTGGGCCAGGCAGCTCCGGCCATCTTCAACCTGCTGCCCCTGGCGGTGCTGGGGATACTGCTGATTTATATCGGTGTAGCTCACACCTTCCTGATTAAGGATATTTTGCACAGCCCTTGGGAATTAAGTTTGGCCCTGGGGATGGGAATTATTACCCTTATATATGGCGGTTTGGCTGTGGCCTTTGTCATAGGGTTACCACTTGCTATTTTAGGGGGACGATTGAAAAGAGGTGTTTTAGAATGCAAGTAATCATTCATGACACTACCCTGCGTGATGGGGAACAAACAGCGGGAGTGGCTTTCTCCACTGAAGAAAAAATACGTATCGCCAAAATGCTGGACGAAATCGGCGTCCCCCAGATTGAAGCCGGCATTCCCGCCATGGGGAAGGATGAGCAGGAAACCATCAGGGCAATCTTAAATCTTGGGTTGAGGGCGCAAATCGTCGCCTGGAACCGGGCGCTAATCTCCGACATTGAAACCTCTTTAGCCTGTGGGGTACAGGCGCTGGCGATTTCCATGCCGTCCTCAGACATTCAGCTAAAACATAAGCTGGGACGGGACAGGAACTGGGCGCTTCGGCAGCTAAAGACAGTAATCCGTTATGCTGAACAGCATAATGTCAATTATATTTCCGTTGGGGCTGAGGATGCTTCCCGGGCCGATGATAATTTTTTAGTCCAAATGGCTCGCTTGGTACGAGATGAGGGTGTCCAACGTTTTCGCTATTGCGATACTTTGGGAATACTTGATCCTTTTCGCACATACGACCGGATCAAGAACCTGATGGACAATGTCCCGGGTTTGGAGATTGAAATTCATACCCACGACGATTTAGGAATGGCAACGGCCAATGCCCTGGCCGCAGTCAAGGCAGGTGCCAAATCCGTAAATACCACCGTCTGCGGTTTGGGAGAGCGGGCAGGTAATGCCCCGCTGGAAGTGGTGGTCATGGCCTTAAGATACCAGGAAGGAATAATCTTGCCTATAGACACCAGTCGCTTCAGAGAGCTGGCCGAATATGTAAGCCGGGCTGCAAATAGAGTTATCCCGCCGTGGAAACCAGTAGTGGGAAATAGGGTATTTGCTCATGAGTCAGGCATTCACGTGGACGGAATAATAAAGAATCCGGCAAATTACGAAGCCCTAAACCCGGAAGAGGTGGGGCAAACCCGCCAGCTCATGATCGGCAAACACTCTGGTTCCAGCGGCTTGATTCATAAGTTGGCTTCACTGGATATCCAAATATCACTTACCGAAGCCCGGCAACTCCTACCCCATGTCAGAAAGATGGCTATCAGATTAAAACGGGCACTGCTGGACAGTGAGGTATTGGGTATTTACGAACAGACCCTCTGTGCTGAAATTAGTTAAGGGATAATTTAGCCAGTAATCAATTTATCCTCATGGCAAGGAACTCTCGATGAGTGACGTATTGATTGTCAAGCATATTGGCATAGAAGGGCCGGGCAAGCGATTAGCTGCTCATTTGCGGTTCTCCTTTGAGAAGCGTGCGGATTTAACATAGATTTAATATTCTTGAAGTATTTTGGAACAATAGAATGGTAACCTCTGTTTAATTGAGAATGTTTTCGTGAATTGATTTAATTGTAAGGGACTTTCCTGGCCTGGGCGACAGAGAAAATGCTCAAAACTTGATGTCTACACAGACCCATTTACTTTTTTAAAGGAGGTTAAACCATGCCAAAAGGAGTAATGAATTTTGTCAAGGAGAACGGAATAGAGATTATAGATCTCAAGTTCAACGACTTGCCCGGGTTGTGGCAACATTTTTCTATGGCCGCTTCAGAGCTAGGGGAGAAGACCTGGACAGAAGGGGTCGGTTTTGACGGCTCCAGTATCCGCGGCTTTCAGAAAATTCACGAATCGGATATGATACTGCTTCCTGACCCCACCACTGCTATTATCGATCCAATCTGTAAACACAAAACTTTGAGTATAGTCTGCGATATTTACGACCCCAGGACTCATACTCCCTATACCCGCGATCCGCGCTATGTAGCCAAGAAAGCCGAGGAATATTTAAAGTCCACCGGCATTGCCGATACCAGCTACTGGGGCCCGGAGGCCGAGTTTTTTATTTTCGATGACGTACGTTTCGACCAGACGGAAAATTGCGGCTATTACTTCATAGACTCTATTGAAGGAGACTGGAACACCGGTAAGGATGAAAAACCCAACTTGGGCTACAAACCCCGCTATAAGGAAGGCTATTTCCCGGTACCTCCCCATGATAAGTATCAAGACCTGCGCAGCGAGATGATGTTGGCTTTGATTAAGGCCGGGGTCCCGATTGAGGTGCACCACCACGAAGTGGCTACCGCCGGTCAGGCCGAGATTGACATTAGATTTGACACCTTGACACTTACGGCTGACAGGCTTCTATTGTACAAATACATTATTAAAAATATCGCCTACCAGAATGGCAAGGTTGTCACTTTCATGCCCAAACCCATCTTTCAGGATAACGGTTCCGGTATGCACACTCACCAGTCCTTATGGAAAGACGGCAAGAACTTATTCTTCGATACTAGTGGCTATGCCAATCTTAGCGATATGGCTAAATACTATATCGGCGGGCTGCTAAAACATGTTAAGAGTTTAATGGCTTTCTGTGCCCCGACTACCAACTCTTATAAGCGTTTGGTACCCGGCTACGAAGCCCCGGTTAATCTAGCCTACTCCCAGAGAAACCGCAGTGCGGCAATACGAATTCCGGCTTATAACGAAAACCCAAAGAGTAAAAGGATTGAATTCCGCCCACCGGATGCCTCCAGCAACGGCTACCTGGCATTCTCCGCCATGCTGATGGCCGGCCTGGATGGAATTCAAAATAAGATTGATCCAGGGGAACCTTTGGAAGAGGATATCTTTGAATTACATCCAGAGAAATTGGCCGGGATAGGTACTGTACCTGGTTCTTTGGCAGAAGCCATCGATTCTTTGGAAGCAGATCATGAATACTTACTCAAAGGAGATGTCTTCACTAAAGATGTAATCGATGTCTGGATTGAGTACAAACGCCAAAACGAAATTGATGCCCTAAGACTTAGACCACATCCCCATGAATTCTACATGTACTTTGATATTTAATTGGGTTTAAGGGTCTAATTCCCCGTAGCTTGCTACGTTCCTTCCTTTTTGGGGTTTAGGCTTTTGATACCCCGTCAGCTTGCTGAGGCTTCATTGGCATACGGAGTACATAGTTGTTAATCAATGCTACCGAGTATGGCACGGCTTGGAGGAACCTTAAAGTTTGTCCCAATCTCTGCCCAGGGAAAGCTAGCGAAATTGTATTTAACCGGGGATGAGTGCAGGCCAGAGTAAAATTTTCAGTAGGACAACGGATATTATAGCCAAAACCGCCCCTAAGGAAAAGGCTGGAACTGCTCCCCAGTGTTGCCACAGAAATCCCATAATTATACCGGCTGGAAGAGTGGTACAGCCCAGAGTGGTATGGTAAATGCCGTGGGCTGTGCCCCGGACCTGGGCCGGCACAATGTCAGCTACATAGGCCCGCAGGATAAGCTCCTTAAAAACTTAGAAGGCAATTTGAAAACGGGTCATAAAGGTATCCTCGTTGTCTATCCGGCCACCGCCAACAAGGATGGAACTGTCAAAGTCGGCATGAACGTAGTCAACCATTACTCTGATAAATTCGTTTAGATACCAGTTTGCTCCTAAGGTGTAGCTTCTTGCTTCTTTGGTGTAAATACTGGCGTTCGCATAACCCTTTTTTAATATATCCTCATCTACATTCACCTGGTCATAACGGGCAATCAATTACACCCCGCCCCAGGTGTTTTTATCCGCATCAAAATTAGTATCAGGCTTAACCCGGGCAATTGTGCCATCTTTGAAGACTTGTTCCTCCCTGGTTATAAAATAACTTAAAGCCAGATAATAACCGTCTATGTTGAAATTACCTTTTTGGTTGTTAACGGATAAATCATCCATCTGCACCCTAAGCCACTCCCCCTTTAAAGAAACAGGGCCATAAATCCAGGCTCCTTCCAACCCGTAGCGTCTGCGAGCACCTTGATGGGTTAGGGGAACGGACTGCTGCGCCCCTATTTGGTAGGAATATTAGCAAGTACTTTGCCGGGGGAATTGCCATCGGGATTCTATCGGTGGTGAGCGCCATGGTTATGACCGGCCCCAGAGTCTATTACGCCATGGCAAAAGACGGCCTTTTTCCAAGACACTTCGCTATCCTCAGCAAGACCCACAAGACCCCGGCCTATTCCATTTTACTTCAGGCGCTGATTGCTATGGGAATGGTTCTCACCTTGGCGTTTGATACCCTCCTCATATACATCGGTTTTACTCTTTCCCTATTTACCACGATGACTGTGGTAGGGCTGATAGTCCTCAGGATAAAGCGGCCTTCGGCTAAAAGAGAATACCAGACATTGGGATATCCCCTCACCCCCATTCTTTTCATTCTGGGTAATCTATGGGTCATCTATTTTTCTATTAGAAGCCGATTGGTTATCTCCCTTTATGGATTGGGAACCCTTGGGGTAGGCTATTTGGTTTATTTGTGTTTTAAAAGGAATTATAACGATAGCATCAATAAAATTTGAGGCAGACGATGTGGTACAGGCTGGGGGCGGATGCCTTATTACTGTTACATTTCTTGTGGATTGCCTTTCTAGTATTGGGCTTACCCCTGGGGTGGTATTTCAGGCTGCCCCGCTTACGCATACTGCATGCGCTGGGCTTGGCGCTGGCCCTGGCGCTTCAGCTCAGCCATACCCTGTGTCCCTTGACTATCTGGGAAGAGCAGCTCAGAACTCACCAGCAATCAGACTTCAGCTATCGGGGTTCGTTTATCATCTCTTACCTGGAGGAATTAGTTTATCCTGGCTGGATTTCCCTGGATACAATCACCCTTCTCACTGCCTTACTAGTACAATGTATATTTTAAAGTTTCGGATATAGCCGTTTCAGTTTGATACGAGCGTCATTCGTGCTAAACTGCCAGTCAACCTTGGTT
>QIFF01000320.1 GCA_003230635.1 bacterium
CTTGTTTCCCGGTGAGAGCGCAAGTAAGGAGGGGCAATCGGCTCAGCCCCTTTATTTGGATGAGCGGCTGGCGGAGGCAGGCAAATTTAGTCCAACCCTGCCAGACACTGCTTTTAATGAGGAATTGGAGCGCTTGAACCAGTACCGGAGAGAGCTTAGGCAGCCAACACCACAGCGTTTGTCAAAACAACAGTCAGAAGAAAAAATTGAGAAACCATCCAGTTTCCCCAAGGCAACGGGAAAACCTGCACGGGATGATTGGCCGGCCGGCCGTTCCTCCGGCTCTGGGCTTTCCCCCTTACAGAAGCGCTCACCCCCTAAAGATAAGGTGCGCGGGGCTTACCCCAAGCAGGAGAATTTATCCCGCCAGGAGGTCTTTGCCAGGGTTGTCCAGCGCCTGCGTCAGGTACGCCAACGCCTGGCCCGCACAGAGACAGCCTCTCTTGAAGCCGTCCGCCCAGTGGTTTCAGCCCTTTTATCAGGGCGGAGCGGGGCGGAGACCGATAAGCGCAGCCGGCCGGAGGTTCAAAAGAGGCAGGATAAGCAACGGCCGGTTAAGCAGCCGCTGCAGACCGCCGCCTCAACTGAGCGCTGGAAGCTGACCCCCCATGAATTGGCGCATCCCCCCCAAAATTGGAAAAGGGGGAAGAAAAAGAACGCCCTGCCTGCGGATACCCTGATTTTCTTTGCTCCAGGGGGAAACACTGCCTTATGGCTTGCGGTTCCTGTTTCCGAGGGCTCAAACTCCCGGCTTGATTTCAGCGCCAGTTTGCCCGGCACCCCCCAGACAGAGGCCGCCCTAAACCCTGTAGCCCAAGCAGCCGACCCGGTCGGCGAACAGCCCCTTCCCTACTTTTATCAGCCGATTATCAGGCAGTTATTCCAGCGGTAAATTCTGCTTGAAGTTCTCCATGCCAATCATTATAATAAACAAATAATTACATTTCTCCTCCAACCCCTTGGATAATTACCTTTGAAAAAAACAAAAATAAAAAAGGCAAAAACCACAAAGAAGAACCAAGCGCAAGGCAGCAAAAACCTCCCTACCCCAACAAATTTGTCCACAGCAAACTCACATTTTAGCTTTTACCCCCTCATCCTAATCTTTATGCTCGGCATCCTGTGCTATTCCAATACCCTGCACAACCCCTTTATTTTTGACGATATACCCAACATTGTGGAACGCCGGGGAATTCACCTGGACAGCCTTTCCGCTGCGGGGCTGGTTCGCCTCAAAGATGGTCTTGGCGGCAACCGTCCCGTGGCCCTGCTCAGCTTTGCTCTCAATTATTACTTTGGGGGGTTGGACCCCTTTGGCTATCACCTGGTTAACCTGTTAATTCACTTACTTACCTCCGTTCTGGTCTATCTCTTTCTGAAGCTTACCCTCAGTCTGCCCAGCCTCCGGGAGCGCTATGGGCAATACGCCCGGGAAATAGCCTTGCTCAGTAGCTTGCTCTTTGTAGCCCATCCCATCCAAACCCAGGCCGTTACCTACATTGTCCAGCGCATGGCCTCCCTGGCTGCCTTGTTTTTCATACTGGCTATTTACTGCTATGCCAAGGCGCGCCTGGCGGAAGGTAGAAAACGAGTAGCTCTCTTCATCGGTAGCATCCTGGCAGGCTTACTGGCCTTTGGCAGCAAGGAGACGGCCATCACCCTTCCTGTCTTTGTCGCTCTTTATGAATACTATTTCCATCAACGCTTGAAGCTAACTCCAAGCAAAAAGAAATGGTCTTATACAATTATTGGTTTGGCTTTACTGATAGGGCTGTTAGCGGGAATGTATTATACGGGATTCAAGCCCCTTCACTGGCTCAATAGTACCTATAAAAAATACCCTTTCACTCCCCCCCAGCGCCTGCTCACCCAGTTGAGGGTAGTGGTCTTTTACCTGAGCCTGCTAATTGCCCCCCTGCCCTCGCGCCTTAACCTGGATCACCATTTCTCCTTATCCTACTCGCTATTCAACCCGCCTACCACCCTGCTTTGCCTGGGCCTTATTCTGGGTTTGATTGCAGGCAGCATTTACCTGGCCAAAAAGCGCCCCCTGATTTCCTTTGCCCTGATCTGGTTCTGGGGCAACCTGGCCCTGGAGTCCTCATTTTTGCCCATAGAATTGGTCTATGAGCACCGCTTATACTTACCCGCATTGGGTTTCTTTATCCTGGTCAGTATTTTCCTGGTAAAAGGCATTGAAAAATTAAAAATCAAAGCCCAGCTAAAACAGCAAGCCAAGCTGGTGCTCTTACTGACCCTGATTATTCCCCTGAGTGCTATGACCTACCAGCGAAACAAGGTCTGGCAAGACAGGGCAAGCTTGTGGAAAGACGCCGCCGACAAGTCGCCGACACTGGCCAGGCCCCACTATAACCTGGCCAATGTCTATGCCCAAAGGGAAGATTACGACAAGGCGATGCCTTATTATCTGGAGACGATTCAACTAAAACCCAGCCATGCCAAAGCGCACAACAACCTGGGCTACTGCTATTTCTTCAAGGGTGATATTCAAAAGGCAATTGCCGGCTCCAAAACAGCGTTGAGGTATAAGCCCAAGCTGGTTGACGCCTATTTTAACCTGGGCATATATTACTGGAACTTGAAAAAACTCGGAGCCGCCAGGGATGAATTCCAGAAAGCCCTCAAAATCAATCCCCAGTATCAAAAAGCGATTGATGGCTTGAGAGAGTTGGAAAAGGAAAGCAATAAGAGAGGGTCTGGGGCTTGACTAAATTCTCTGCCGGGGGTACATTAAGCCTAAGGAGGAGAAAGATTATGGCAGCCAACTGTGTCCCCCTGGGGGTGCTGGTTTCCGGGCGCGGTTCCAACCTGCAGGCGATTATTGAGCGCATTGAGGCAGGTTCGCTGGACGCCCGCATCAAGGTAGTGATTAGCGATGTCGCCGGGGCCTACGCCCTGAAACGCTCCCAAGCCCACGGGATTAAAACCTGCTTTCTTGACCCTAAACAATCCGGCAGCCGTGAGGATTACGACCGCCGGGTGGTGGAGGTATTGCAGGGCGAGGGGGTGGAGCTGGTTATTCTGGCCGGTTTTATGCGCCTGCTCAGCCCCTGCCTGGTGCAAGCATATCCTAAGCGCATTATGAACATTCATCCCGCCCTGCTGCCCGCTTTTCCCGGCCTGCATGTGCAAAAAAAGGCCCTGGAGTACGGGGTCAAGTTCTCCGGCTGCACCGTGCATTTTGTGGATGAGGGAATGGATACCGGGCCGATTATCCTGCAGGCGGCGGTGCCGGTGCTGGACGACGATACAGAAGACACCCTCTCAGCCCGCATCCTGGAGCAGGAGCATGAGATATACTCCCAGGCCATCCAGTTATACGCCGAGGAGCGCTTGCGGATTGAAGGCCGACGGGTACGGATTGCAGATTAGAGAAAGTTCCCTCTCCCCTTGGGGGAGAGGGCTAGGGTGAGGGGTATCCCCGGTCTGAAGATAAAATCTCCCCTCACCTCAATCCTCTCCCCAGCGGGGAGAGGAAGCTAAATAGGAAAACACGTTTTGCCCAAACCGAAAACATTTTTCGTCTGTCAGGAATGCGGCTATCAGGTTCCCAGCTGGCTGGGGCGCTGTCCGGGCTGCGGGCAGTGGAATACCCTGGTGGAAGAACGGGTAGCTGTTGAGCCGCAGTCCGGGCGGCAGCGCGGCCTGCAAACCGGTTCCGTCCCCTCTCCCCTGCCGGAAATCAGCCTGGAAACCTGCCAGCGCATTCCCTGCCATATAGAGGAGTTTGACCGCGTGCTGGGGGGCGGGGTGGTTCCCGGGGGCCTGGTCTTAATCGGCGGGGATCCGGGAATCGGCAAGTCCACCCTGCTTTTGCAAGCCTGTGCCGCATTGGCCCAGCAGGGGGCGCGGGTGCTTTATGCCTCCGGTGAGGAATCGCAACAGCAGATTAAATTGCGCGCCCAGCGCCTGGGGGTGGCGCCGGCCAATTTGTATGTCCTGGCCGAGACCGCCTGGGAGACCATCCAGGGACATCTGGAACGCCTCAAGCCGGAGGTGCTGGTAATAGATTCGGTGCAGACCGCTTACAGCAGCCAGTTGCAGTCGGCTCCGGGCAGTATCGCCCAACTGCGGGAGGTGGCGGCCCAGGTGTTGTTTTATTCAAAACTGCACCACCTGGCCAGCTTCCTGGTGGGGCATGTGACCAAGGGCGGGCTTATAGCCGGGCCGCGCACCCTGGAGCATATTGTGG
>QIFF01000060.1 GCA_003230635.1 bacterium
GTAATGAGCGGAGCCGCCACCCGCTTTAACCTCTACCGCCTGCTGGGGATTAACCTGGAGCTGGAAGAAATCGTAAATATTCTGCTGGCCAGGCCCTCACTTTTGCCAAGCTCCAGCCCGCTGCTGGTGCAATATTTGCCGGGACAAAACAAGTACCTGCTTCAAGTCAGCGACCCGCAAACCGGGAAAGAACAAAGCCTCTGGCTTGACGCCGCCAGTCTCAGTCCCCGGCAACTCATTATTCGCCGGCAGCAGCAACTGGAGATGGAAGTGCGCTGGGACGACTACCAGGCCATAGATTCACTCCCTTTCCCCCACACAATCAGCATTCAGCGCCCGCAGGATGCCACCGAGGTGCGGATTAAATATAGTGACTCCAAGCTAAACCGGGATGTCGCCGTCGAGATGTTTTCCCTGGACATCCCCTCCCACGCCGAGTGGGTCAAACTGCCCGGCAAAAGCAATGAGTAGAAGGTGGGATATCCAGTGAGGAGATGCGGCGGCGGCTGGGTTTGAAGCAGTAACAACAACCGAAGGAGTTATTCAAAGAATATTTCAAGCATTCTGGCTGCTTTATCAATCTCTTGCGGGTTCTTATCCTTGACAATACTGGTTAATCTTTTGATGGACAAGTCTTCCTCTTGCCAGCTTATGTCGGGATTTAAAAAATCGCTTAAAGGAACATCAAAACTGGTTGAAATCTTCAATAATGTTTCCAAAGAAGGATTTTTAACCCCCCTCTCCAAAAGTCCAACGAAGCTAGGGTGCAAATTGATTTTTTCGGCAAAGGCTTCTTGAGACAGCCCACACCCTTTTCTAAGCTCCCTAATCTTAATCCCTATTATTTTTCTTAAACCTTTCATGTCCATACCTTTCAAATCTTAGATTATTTTTGTCAGAAAAAAAGAGACTGCAGGAATTAAATATATCTTGACTATAGGAATTGTTTTTGTTACTATTTAAGAATTCTTGAAAAGGAGGATAAGAAAAATGAGGAGAACTTTTTGCTTGGTACTATTACTGGCGATATTTTTTGTTGGATGTGGGCATTCCCACTCTTCTAAGGTTGGGCTAATGTCCTTTGGGGATTTAGAAGGAAAAACAATACCTGATAAAATTGAAGGACGGGTTGTTGAAGGAGAAGACTGTTGTGAGGGTGGAGGCAGGCCGTATTATTTATCTAATGCTACCCGTAACGCCTTAAAGGGAACAGGCTATGATACTTTGATTGATGCCGAAGTCACAAACATAACAGGATTATGGGTTTGGTCTAATTGTATAAAAGTTAAAGGAAAGGCAGTGGATAGTAGAAAAATACAAAAAAGTGGAGGACCACAATGAAAAAAAATTATACCATATGGATGTGCTTGTTATTTGTCATTTCTTTAACTGGTTGTTTAGCAGAAAAGAAACCACAACCGCTTGCTTATCTGTCTTTGGAGAAACCTACAGGAGTAATAAACACTAAGGATTACATGTGGGTGAAAGAATCTTTTTCTAGAGGCGGTTTTTTTATTTTAAATTATAATTTCCGTCCCGCTGCAAACATAAAATCTTATATAGAACAAGCTGAAAAACAAGCGAATACTAGCATATTAAGAAATGCTGATGTTCGGCTTACCGTGCCATTGACAATAGATGTTATTCTTTTTGGTTATACTTTCGGGACGGATATTGTAACAGCCAAAGGGCATGTTCACCCACAGGAAAAATAAACTTTAAACAGAGGAGGGTAAAATGAAAGATTGGTTAAGGGTAAGATTAATTGTTTTTGTAGGAACTGTTCTTTTATTAGGGTCTGGTTGTGCGGCTAACATGTATCCTGGGGGGCCGTCACCCGCTGGCATTTTGTACACCAATACTATTACCCCGGCACAGAATCTGACAGTTGCAACGGACAAAGATGCAAAGTCACTAAAGAGGGGCGAGGCAAGCGCGACGGCCATACTTGGCATGTTTGCATTTGGTGATGCAGGTATCGATGCGGCCATGAAAGCTGGAGGAATTACCAAAGTACATCATATTGACCACTCAGTTAAACTGTTTATTTACGGTATCTTCTTACAAGACAAAACAATAGTGTATGGAGAGTAAACAAAGTAGGGTGGGCTATGCCCACCCTACTTTGCCACCCGCTGCCCCACCTGCTTGAGCAAGTTCCGAATGGCTGCCTGAGGAACGTGCTTGGGACGCAGGCGCAGGGCTCGCTCCAGGTGTTGGCGGGCAGGGGGGTAATCCCCTTCCTTTAAATAAATCGTCGCTAGATTATAATGTACCTCGCCCAGCTTGGGATTTTGTTTGAGCAGGGCTAAAAATTCCTGCCGCGCCTGTTCCCGCTTGCCCTGTTGCAGATAGATCGCCCCCAAATTGCCGCGAATCTCAATAAACTCCGGCTTCAGCCGCAAGGCAGCCAGAAACTCCGCTTCCGCTTCTTCATACCGCCCCTGCTGGAGATACATCCCCCCCAGGTTGTTGTGGGCCTCGCCGTAATCGGGCTTGAACTTGAGCGCTTTTTGATAAGCCTTAATTGCTTCCTGTCTTTTACCTTGCCTTTCCAGCGCTCGGCCCAGGTTGTAATGAGCCTTGGCATAATCCGGGCGCAGCTGCAGCGCCAGCCTATACTCGGCCAGGGCTTCCTTATAGCGTTTCAGGTCGGCATAAGCCGCTCCCAGACTCAAGTGCGGGCGGGGTTTATTGGGGGATTTACTGACCACATCTTCCCAAAGAGTTACTTCACTGGCCCAGACCAGGTTGCGCCGGTAAGTACCCCAGCTAAGCAAACCCGCCACAGGCAAAATTAGCACAGCGGCCATAATTTCCTTCAATTCAAAGCGCCGCCAGGCCTTAGCCAGCATCAGGCTTAGCAGGAGAAAAATCCCCGCCGAGGGTAGATAGAGGCGGTGTTCAAACACCATATCCAAGGGGATGAAGGAAGATTCGATTACCAGATTGCCTAGAAACCACCAGATACAGAAGGCTATCAAGGGTTCTTTTTTAGCTAGATAGAAGCTTATACCGAGTAAAGCCAGTAAAAAGAGCAGACAAAACAGGGTAGTAGGTGGGTTGAGCAGAGATAATGAGGTGGGAAAATCATAATCCAGGTTGAGGCGGCTGGGTAACGGCCAAACTAAAAGGCTCAGATAATGAACCACTACCCGCGGCTGGGTCAGCAGGCGCTCTCCCATGGTGAAGGAGTATCTTTTATACTCATTCAATATCCCGCTTATATCAAAGTGGGTGTAGGTACGCACCAGCAATAAAATAATCCCCAGCCCTCCTGCCCATAACAACCAGTGGCGGCGGCCTTTCTTTCTTCCCTCCGGCTTTAAATAAACCTCAATGAGGAAAATAAACAAGGGCAAGGTAGCGCTGATTTCCTTGCTGGCAAAGGCGCAAAGGGCAGCCAGCCCGCTTGCTGACCACCAGGCGTAGCGGGCCTTCCCTGCAATCAAGCGTCCCCGCAAATAGGCCAACAGCGTAAGGAGAAAGAAGAGACCCGCCATACTGTTCATACGCTGGACAATGTAAGTGACAGACTGAGTCTGGACCGGATGGCTGGCAAAGAGCAAGGAGGTGGCGGCGGCAATCAGAAAAGATTGGGGCTGGTAATGGGTATTCAGCAGCAAAGTTTGCACTAGAAAATAGAGGGTGACTGCCGCCGCCAGATGAATCAGGATGTTAACCAGGTGGTAGCCGAAGGGGTCAAGCCGCCCAAAGTAGTAATTAAGGGCAAAACTGAACATGGCCAGGGGGCGGTGGTTGCCAATACTCCGCTTGAAGCGGGCTAGTTCGGCCAAGGAAAAATCGTCCAGGTGCAGGAGCCGATTTTCCACTATGTTGGGGGTATCGTCAAATACAAAAGGGGCATGCAGAGCGGGACGGTAACCCAGGAAAACCAGGATGGTAAGTAAGGTGATTATAAAGGCGGTTTTCTTCAACATTGGGTGGGTAGTTTACCCGCATTATTACAAATAATGCGGGGCGACCGTCAAGTTTGTTGTCTGGCAAGGCGGCGCTGAATTTTTCGAGCGAGGCATACTAAAGCGTATGTTGAGCGAGAAACATTCAAGCCAACGCCGCCAGACGGCAAAATCGGCGGTCGCGGGATTATTCATAAATCACTAGGGCGTGTTAACAATCATTGATTTTCACCCATCTTTATGGTATAAGAATACCCAACAAGGGGGGTGAAAATGGAACGAAAACTTTTAC
>QIFF01000231.1 GCA_003230635.1 bacterium
TGATAGATGCTTGTAGTTTTCCATAGCCACTTAGGATAGCATTTTCCTTTCTGCTTTCCCAAGTGTTGCACTTCATTATTGAACTGGCGAATCTCTGTAAAAATGTAAAGAAAAAATTTAACCACAGAGCACACAGAGGAAATAATGGCAAATGGATTTTGTTCTGTTTCCTCTGTGTCCTCTCTATAATTTAACCAGCGATGGACACAGATGAACTCAGATAATAAAAAAACAGGAGCCAGAATAAAAAAATATCTTGGTATTTATTCTTTTGAGTCCTGACTTCTGTATTCTTTTTAATCAGTGTATCAGTGTGTATCTATGGTTAGTCTTTTGGAGAACACAGAGTATTTCTCTGTGCACTCTGTGGTTAATTGTATTTCCTGTTTGGTTCCGGCTCGTCCGGGTTAGGAGTTGAACCCACTAACTCATAAACTGACTAACTTCCTACAATTTTAGGTAATTTTAAGCCTTTTGTCAAGGAGAAAGCCTCACTTTTCCCTTCTCCCCGCTCAGTTTTTTGCCAAGACTATTTTATATGCCCCCAGTTGCCCCGTGGGTATGTAAATTGCACTTGGTTTAACCGGGGGGGTGCCCTAAGGGTCGTTTTTTTGTCAAGGGAGGAATCACTATTGCTGCACATTGTTTTACAGGGAAAGCGGGTTATTGTGAATGGGAAAAACTTCCCCTTCTCCCTATCTTTGGAACCTCTTTTGGAAAAGCTTAATTTCCTTCTCTCGGCCAGTAGCGGAGATCGCCAGGCTCCACCAATCAGGGCCAAGTTCCTAAAGGAATTTGGGCAAAGCTTATATCAAGCTATCTCCCCCTCCTTTGGACAGGGCCTGCCCCTACATTCCGGCCCGATTATTCTGGACATCAAGGAGCGTGGTCTGAGCCAGCTTCCCTGGGAGTTGATGTGGGCCGAAGGGGAATGGCTGGCCAAAACCAAAGGCATCGTGCGCGTCGCCGGCCTGGGGAAAGGCCCCAGGGGAGGAAGCATTAAGGGACCGCTAAAAGTCCTGGTGGCCCTGGCCAGTCCCGTGTATAAACCCGGCGTTGAGGAAAGCCTGCAGCCGGACCCGATTAACCTGCGCAGCCAAATGGAAATCTTCACCCAGGGCTTGAGCAGAAAAAGGTTTGCCGCTACCTTTAATATCCTTGCTCATATTACCCGCCGCCGCCTGGGGGATGAATTAGTCAAGGATTATCATATCCTGCACTTTGTGGGGCATGGCAGCAGGGGCAGCCTCAGCCTGGAGGATGATTATGCCTGTGCAGACGAAGTGGACAGCGCCTGGCTGCGGGAGAACCTGAGCAACTCCTCTTTGCACCTGGCCCTGTTTAATTCCTGCTATACGGCCAGTCATGACCCCGAGGCCTCTTGTGCCGGCATTGCCAAAACCCTGCTTGATGCCGGGATTCCCCTGGTGGTGGGGATGCAGCTGGCTATTAGCGAGGGGGCGGCGCGGGCCTTTGCCCACAAGTTTTATCGCGCCTTGGCAGAGGGCAAATCGGTGGTTGAGGCGATGACCATGGCCCGCCGGGCGATTGCCGATTGTGCAGGCTGCCGGCCCTGGGAATGGTTAACCCCGGTGCTTTTCGTTCAACCGGACGCACTGGAGAGCATCCAAATGCCCTTTGTGCTTCCCCTGCCCTCGTCTTCAAGCGCTGCCATCCGCATCATAAAACCAAAAAAGGCGGCCATGGTAGGGGTTGAGGGGGAGGAATTTTTTCTTGACCGACGGCGGGAGTTGGTGGAAATCCTAAAAACCCTTTCTTTTACCCCTTACCAACTGCAGCGGGTGGTTGTTTTGAAAGGCCCCGCCGGGATGGGGAAAACAGCCCTGGCCCTGCAGGCGGCAGAGCGCATGCTGAAACGGGTGGACAGGTTAATCTGGGTTTCCGGGCGCAGTCGTATGCCTGTGCCCGAGCTCCTCCCCCTAACTATTGGAAATGACAGCTTGACGGTGGTGCGGGATGAAGAAGGACTATTCCGGCAGTTGGCGCGCAAACTGGGGGTAAAACTAAAAGAGACAGAGGATTTGCTGCTAATCAAAGAGCGGCTCTTGCGGCGTTTGGGGGGGGACAAAAAGACTCTGCTCTTATTGGATAGTATGGAAGCCTTTCGGGATTCCGAGGTGCTGTTTGCCTTTATCAAGCAATTGCCCTTGAACTGCTGCGCCCTGCTCACCTCCCGCTATACCCTGCCTGCACTCAAAGCCAGGGAGTTAGCCGTTTCACCCTTTCCCCTGGCAGAAACGCTCAAACTGGCGCATTATCATCTTCGTCAACCGCTGGAGGAAAGTATTCTTCAACAGATTCAGCAGTTAAGCGGGGGCAATCCCCTCCTCATCCGCCTGTTTCTGGATCACTTTGGCGGCAGTCCTCAGAAGTGGTTTGAATTTCGGGAGCAGTTGAGTCGGGGTCTGCCGGGTTATTTGTTTGATTACCTTTTTCGGCAACCCCTGCAATTGGCGGGAAAAGAAGGGCGGGAGCTTTTTATGGCTTTGAGTTTGTTCAAACCCCATGCCCGTCCGGAGGCCCTTGCCTATACCTGCCGCCTGACGAATATCACTTGCCTGCTGGAGAGGCTACGCTCCCTTTCTCTGGTGGAGGTGGACGAAGAAGGCTGGGTCAGCCTGTCGGAACTGGGGCGTATCATGGCCGGTAAACTCTCCCGGGACTTTCCTTTGCTGGAAAAATTCCACCGCCGGCAGGCCCTATTCATGGCGCGCTTGCTCAGGTCACAATTCAAACTCCTACAGCCGCAGGTACTCACTCCCCTGGTACAACAGGTTCTGGAAGAGGAAGAATTCCTGGGGCAGGCTCCACCCCTGCTTGAGCAAGCAGACTCTCCTGCAACCCCGGCAGAACAACAAAAGATGCAAGAACTACTGGAAAAAACCATCTGTCGCACCGCCCTTGAGACGATGGAAGAGGAAAAGGAAAATGCTTTAGCCGCTTTGGCCTGGGCTGCGGCCAAACCCCGGCTGCCTTTAATGTACTCTCTGGTAGACAATTTAAGCCTGTTTTTCGCCCTGCGCTTTCATTGGGAAGAAATGGTAATGGTCGCTAAAATGGACTTGCAGACCATGCGTCAGACATGCCGGCATAAGGCCGAGGCTGTTTTGCTGAATAACCTGGGGATGGCCTACCGGCACCTGGGGAACTGGCCCCTGGCCCTCAAATGTCTGCAAGAGGCGATCAAGCAAAAAGAGGGACTGGGCGACATATATGGCTTGGCTCAAAGCTATAACAACCTGGGCTTGCTCTACAAGTCTCAGGGGGAATGGGAAAAAGCCTTGCCAATCTACCAGCGTAATCTTTCGTTTTTTCACCGTCTGGGGGACATGAAAGCCAAAGCCAACACATACAACAACCTGGGCTTAGTATATCAATCGCAGGGGAATTGGAAAAGAGCCCTCCTCTGCTACCAGGAAGCCTTAACGTTAAAAGAACATCTCCAGGATACGATGGGAGTAGCTCAAACCCTGAATAACCTGGGCCTAATCCAGCAAAACCTGGGGCACTGGCAGGCTGCTGAGCAGCTCTATCAGCAAGCGCTGGAAGTTTTTGCCAAACTGGGGAATACTCACGCCGCAGGCCAGACCTATAGCAACCTGGCCCTGCTCTGTTATGACCAGGAACAATATCAACCAGCCCTTAAATTTTATCAGCAGGCGCTGGAGATTTTCAGCCAGGTGGGGGATAGCTTTGGCATTGCTCAGACCTACAACAACCTGGGATTAGTGTATAAGGAACTGGGGGAAAAGGAAAGGGCTTGCTCTTTTTATCGACAGTCCCTGGAACTTAAAGAGGAATTAGGCGATCTCCCCGGACTGGCCCAGACCTTTAACAACCTGGGGGTGATTTATAAGGCAGAACAAAATTGGGAAGCGGCTCGTGATTGCTATCGGCAGGCCATTGAGTTAAAATACCGGGTGGGGGATATTCAGGGGATGGGCCTCAGTTACGCCAACCTGGGACTGCTGGAACTCAAGTGCCAGAATTATGGCACCGCCCTCAAGATGCTGGAACGGGCGGCTAACATTTTCGTCAAGGGGGGTGACGAAGAAAACCTGCAAAAGGTAATGCGCGCCCTGCTGGCGGTGAACCTCAAGCTCCGGGACAGCTAAGGTGCCCCAAGAAAATACCGCTCCACCAACCCCCACTGCTCCTCCAGGGTAAGAGCGCCGAAATGCTGGATTGC
>QIFF01000059.1 GCA_003230635.1 bacterium
CTTTTCGGCCTGGTTCTGGTGCTGGGCATGATTGTGGATGACGCAATTGTGGTGATGGAAAATGTCTATCGCTATATGCTTAAGGGGATGGACAAGCTTCAAGCGGCTAAAACCGGCCTGCGGGAGGTAATTCTCCCGGTAACGGCCTCTTCCGCCACCACCATGGCGGCCTTCCTGCCCTTGATGCTGATGCCCGGCCTGGTCGGGCGCTTCATGCGTATTGTCCCGATTGTGGTCTGTTTGGCCCTAGTGGCTTCCCTGTTTGAGGCGGTTGTCATTCTGCCCGCACACATTGTAGATTGGGGTAAGGCCAGCCGGCCCACCCGGGGGCGCCAATTTTTCAGGGGGTGTCAAAAACGTTACCTGGGCCTGCTTAAGTGGGCCTTGCGGCGGCGCTACCTGGTGGTTACCTTTATTATTGTCCTGGCAATCGGGAGCCTGAAACTGATCCCCCTGGTGGGGGTGGATATGTTTTCTTACGATGAGCTGCCCCAGTTTTTCATTCACGTAACTATGCCCGTGGGCACCAAGCTGGGAACTACTGACGAGATGCTTTCTCAGATAGAAAAAACGGTGCGCCGGTTGCCGGGGGGAGAAATCAGGTCGGTAATTACCAAAAGCGGGGTGGCCAACCGCGACCGTAAGAGAACATTCGGTTCCCACCTGGGTGAAGTGATTGTAGAATTGACCAGGGATGAGGATCGCGGGCGTTCAATGGAGGAGATTATTAACGAGTTGCGCCGGAAGAACCTGCACCTTCCCGCCATCAAGCGCCTGGAGTTTGAAAAGATGCGCAGCGGCCCGCCGGTGGGTAAGGCGGTGGAGGTGAAAGTGAAAGGCCCTGACTTTGACCGCTCGCTGGAGATAGCCGCTATGTTGGAGAAGGAACTGCATAAGATGCCCGGCGTTTATGATATCGGAAATGACTTTCTCTGGGGCAAAAACGAAATCAAGGTCTATGTGGACAACGCCAAAGCGGCTCTCTGGGGGTTGGATAACTACCAGATCGCCCATTTTATCCGCACCGCCTTTGAGGGGCAGGTGGCTACGGTCATGCGCCAGGGGGAGGAAGAGATTGATGTGGTAGTAAAGCTCCAGGAGGTTTATCGGCGCAATATCACTGACTTGAACCAACTGCAGATTATGAGTCCGCGCGGGGAGTTGGTGCCCTTAACCGAGATCGCCCGCATTAAAATAGAGCCCGGCCTCTGGAAAATCAAGCGCTTTCAGCGGGAGAGAGTGATTACCGTTTCCGCTCAGGTGAACAAGGAAGTGGCCAGTGCGGTGGGGGTAAATCAGGCCCTAAAGGAGCGTTTTGTGGATATTGCCCGCCTCTATCCCGGCTATAAACTGGATTTCCGCGGCGAATTTGACGAATTCCACACCGCCTTTGACAGCCTGAAGGAATTATTCCTGGTCGGCCTGTTTCTGATTTACGTGATTTTGGGGGCCCAGTTTAAGTCCTTTGCCCAGCCCCTAGTGATTATGTTGACCGTGCCCTTTGCCTTTGTCGGCGCCATGCTGGGATTGCTGGTTACGGGCAGCCCTTTCAGCATCACCACCCTGTACGGGATTGTGGGCCTGGCCGGCATTGTGGTGAACGATTCCATTGTGCTGGTGGATTTTATAAACCGCGCCCGCCAGCGGGGAGTCGGCAAGTGGGCGGCGATCCTGGGGGCAGGGCAGGTGCGCTTGCAGCCGATCTTGATGACTTCTATTACCACCATGCTGGGGCTGCTGCCTATGGCGGTGGGCCTGGGAGGAAAATCCGCTGTTTGGGGCCCCCTGGCCAATACCATTGTCTGGGGCCTGGGGGTGGCCACCGTATTAACCCTCTTTGTGATTCCCGCCTTTTATGCTATCATTGATGATTGGGGCCAGAAGCTGGGGATTGCCCGCTTTCGGGAAACAAGATAAGGTACCCATAAGTAGGTAAAAGGCCATTGCTAAATCTCTTTGACCCTCTTTTTCTGCGCAAGCTGCAAGTTCTGCAACTTAACAGCCGCAAGGCCTCTTTGCAGGGGCTGCACGGGGAGATCCTTACTTCCAGGAAAGGCTCCAGCCTGGAGTTTATGGAATACAAGGAATATTGCTTTGGGGATGATTTTAAGCACATTGACTGGAATATTTACGGCCGCCTGGAAAAGCTGTACGTCAAAACCTTTCGCGGGGAAAAAAGCCTGGCGGTCTATATCTTTCTGGATGCCAGCCGCTCCATGCTGCTGCCCCGCAAGGACAAAAAATACGATTTTGCTTTAAAAATAGCGGTGGCTTTGAGCTACGTGGGACTGCTCAATCAAAATTCGCTCAAGCTGGTGGTGCTCCCCGGTCAGAGTAAGAGTAAGGACGGCGGCAGCGGCAATCCCGTGCTCCAGGAAAGCCCCTTTTTCTATAACAGTAACGATATTTTTAAGGTAACCCGCTTCTTGAAGGACATCACCCCCCGGGGAGAAGCCAATCTGAGCGAGGGAATCAAGCAAATTCTTTATAGGAACCGCGGGCTGGGCACCGCCATTATTATTTCCGACTTTTGGATGGAAACAAAGGTTTATCAGCAAGCCCTCTCCTTTCTGCGCTTTAAAAACTTTGATATCAACATAATCCATCTCCAGGGGCAGGAAGAAACCTATCCCTCCCTGAAAATAGGCCAGGTTAAGGTGCGGGATATAGAGACCGGGGAGCAAAGAATCGTCTCCCTCAATGAGCTTAACCGCCAGCAATATGTGGAAAGCGTCAAGGAGCACCAGTCGGAACTGCACAAGTTCTGCCTGATGAACAGGGCTGTCTATGCTCGCGCCAGCACGGAATTCCGGGTGGAGGACTTCATCCTCCAGGAATTGCCCAAGATGAAGTTGTTGAGGTAAGGAATGCCTGAAAAGAAAAGGTTGCTTCAGCCGCCGGTAAATAAAGCCCTGTTATGCGAAATTGTCTCTCGGCTGACAGCTACGCTGAAGCCGCTAAAAATTATTTTGTTTGGTTCTTATGCTTACGGACAGCCGAACAAAGATAGTGACCTGGACTTGTTGGTGGTAATTGATACTAAGGAAAGGGGAGTTAGAAGATATGCTATGCTTAGCAAGCTGTTGGAACCGCGCAAAGTCCCCATTGATATTCTTGTAAAAACCCCCGGGGAGCTTGAAGTGCAGTTGGCTGGATTTAACCCCTTTCTCAAAGAGATTTTGCAAAGAGGGAAGGTCTTATATGGATGTTCCCGATAACATAGGAGAAGATGGGAATTAGAAAGATGCTTACTCGTCAAACTTATTGTTTATTGTTAGCGGTATTAACGCTATTCTTGGTTATTAGCCCTGCCTATTCAGCACAGTCCACCATCACAGAGGCTGAGGGATATTCCTGTATGGGCACGGATAAGTCAAGGAAACAGACGGAACAGGATGCCTTGGACAATGCAAAGAGAAAGGCGGCAGAAAACACCCTTACCTATATTATGAGTGAAAGCAAGACAAAAAACTACCAGCTTGAAAAAGATATTGTTGAGGCTTGTTCAAGGGCAAAGGTGAAGGTTTTAAAGACGAAGGGACATTGGTCTAAAAATGAGCATTCGGGAGAATGCTTTAATGTGTGGATAAAAGCCGAGGTTATCCCTGATGATAAGGGCATGGAGGGGCTGAGCAATGAGAAACAGATTACAGCCGACCCCGTGACCTACAAGGGCAATAGCAATTCAAAAGTTTTTCATCACCCTAGGTGCCGATATTACGATTGTAAGAATTGCATAGCCACCTTTGCATCAAAAGACGACGCTGTCAGGGCTGGATACAGGTCGTGTAAGATGTGCAGCCCCTAGCAGCGGGCACAATCAACGCCAAGAGAGTATTCAGAAGTAAGTCGTAGGGTGGATCAAGCGAAGCGGATCCACCAAATGTGATGGTGGATTCGTTGCTGCGCTCCTTAATCCACCCTACTGATGACGGACGACTGGCAACTTAAAACGATTTTTCCTCCGTGTCTTCTGTGGTTAAGAAATTGAAGGAGTCCTAGCTTTTGCCTAAACGCACAGACATCAAAAAAATCTTGATTATTGGTTCCGGGCCGATTGTGATTGGTCAGGCCTGTGAGTTTGATTATTCCGGCACCAAGGCTTGCAAGGCGCTGCGGGAAGACGGTTATCGGGTGGTGCTGGTGAACAGCAATCCGGCTACCATTATGACCGACCCGG
>QIFF01000214.1 GCA_003230635.1 bacterium
TTACCATGCCCGTGCGCTGTCCCGTCTGTGGGGCCGAGGTGGTGCGGGAAGGGGCTTATTACCTGTGCAGCGGAGGGGTTTCCTGCCCGGCCCAGTTAAAACAAGCGATTAAACATTTCGTTTCCAAGGGCGCAATGGATATTGACGGCCTAGGGTATCATACAGTGGAACAATTAGCTGATAAAGAGTTAATCCGTAGCGTAGCCGACCTTTATAAACTATCGGTTCGGCAACTGCATAATCTATCGGTTCAGCAACTGCTGCCCATTGAAGAATTTGCCAAAAAATCCGCCCATAACCTGGTGGCGGCCATTGAGAAAAGTAAAAAACCTCCGCTTGAGCGCTTTATCTTTGCCTTGGGAATACGCCAGGTAGGGGCTAACGTAGCCAAGGTCTTGGCTAAACAGTTCGGCAGCCTGGAAAATTTACGCGTTGTTAATGACGAGAAAGAATTACGTCAAATCCACGAAATCGGGCCGGAAACCGCCCACAACCTGGCGGCCTTTTTCCACAACCCCCGCAATCAGAAGCTAATCCAGGCACTACTGGAAGCGGGAGTCAAACCGCAAGAGGCTGTTTCCGCCCAAGGTGGCAACCTGGCGGGCAAGAGCTTTGTCTTTACCGGCAGCCTCCAGCGCTACAGCCGACAGGAAGCCGGGCAGCGGGTCAAGCAGTTGGGGGGCAGGGTGCTCTCCAGTGTAAGTAAAAGCACCAATTACCTGGTCGCCGGGGAAAACCCCGGCTCCAAACGGGAGAAAGCCCGTAAATTGGGGGTGGAAGTTCTCTCCGAGGAAGAGTTTTTGAGGCTGCTTGACATATAACCGTATATTTGTTGACATGATGTGCCGCCTTAGGTAATATGTTCTCAGGTTTGGAAGCAACTTCGGTGTGGCCCGGGCAAATTGGCTGGGACAACCTACCCTTGAAATCCAGAAAGGAGCAGCTATGCTAATCCTGGACAAGGACTCTAAGGACTTATCGCAAAAGGATACCCAGCGCGGCGGGCCCAGCCCCCAGTATCCCAGCATTCAGCCGGCCATTGACGCCTCCGCCTCGGGAGATAAGGTGCAGGTTCAAGCGCACAACAATATCTTCTACCATAACCGCATTAGCATCTGCGGCACCCCCCAGCAACTGGTAGAGGACTACAATTGCCACCATGACTCCTTTTGCCCACCCATGTATTCCTCGGGCTCGCACAATTTAAACCGCAACCCCCGCTTTGTGGATGCCGACAACCATAAGTACAAATTAAAATCCGGTTCACCCTGCGTTGACGCCGGGGCGGCGCTTCCCGGGTACAACGACGGCTACTCCGGCTCAGCCCCGGATATAGGCGCCTTTGAGCAGCAAGGATAAAAGTTGATAATGCCTTCTCTTACTGTTAATCTGGGGGAGCGTTCTTATCCCATTATAATTGGGTGGAATAACTTAGCTGGGTTAGGGAAATGCCTAAAGGAGCTAGATTTAGGAAGCGATGTCTTCGTGATCACTAATCCGCGGGTAGCTGGATTCCATAGGAAAACCTTGGTACAACATCTGCGCCAGGCAGGTATAAACGAGGTTAAGGTCGCCCAGACCCCAGAGCTGGAACATGGGGAACAGGCCAAGACCCTGGCCAACTGGGAGCGGATGCTGGCCGAACTTACCGCTTTTGATAACGGCTTAAATAAACGGCTGGTGATTGTCAACCTGGGGGGCGGGGTAGTGGGCGATTTGGGAGGGTTTGTCGCCGCCACCTATCGGCGGGGGATTAATTATGTTCAAGTGCCTACTAGCCTTTTAGCCAATGTGGACAGCGCCGTTGGGGGCAAGGTAGCGGTCAACTTCCAAAATGTTAAAAACCTGGTGGGAGCATTTTACCAGCCACGCTTAGTATATGTAGATTTAAGCCTGCTTAAAACCTTGCCATCGGAGGAAGTAAAGAACGGCCTGGCTGAAGTGGTAAAATATGGAGTAATTGCCGACGAACAGTTGTTCTCGTATCTTGAGCAAAACTATCCTCGCCTGCTGGCCTACGATCCGGAAGCTCTGGAATATATTGTGCGGCGTTCTTATAAAATCAAGGCGCGGATTGTGGAAGCCGACGAACGGGATACGAAAGGCATACGGGCTAAGCTCAATTTCGGGCATACCGTTGGACATGCAATAGAGGCAGCAGGTGCTTATACCCTTTATCGCCATGGGGCAGCAATTGCGATCGGCATGGTCTGCGCCGCTGAGCTGGCCAATCGCCTGGGAATGTTCTCTCCCCAAGAAACTGAACGCCTGGAGGCCCTGCTGCAAAAAATTGGTCTGCCTACCCGCATTCAGGGCTGCCGGCTGGCTGATATTATGAAGGCCCTGGCGCACGATAAGAAATTTGTCAATAAAAAGAACCGCCTGGTGCTCCCCTGCCGCCTGGGAGAAGTGGTGATTAAGGAAGGGGTGGATGAAGCCCTGCTGCAAGAGGTAATCGCCCGGCGGATGGACTAGAGGGTACACCTAAATTGTGCGCAAAAGAAAATATATGCGGTTTCCATTTAAGCCTGTTGTATTGGTGATTACGTTCCTTCTATTATTAGCGGCGGGCACACCGGGTTTTGCCCAAAATACACAAGAAACACAAGCGTCGAATGATCGAAGGGGAGAGACAGCACTTGATAGATATTTAAGGTACGAAAAGGAATCATATGCAAGGTCTTTCTACCTAACACCGTACAGGCAAAATTACATTATGCCTGGTACATATAATAGTTCACCCAACAACAAACCTTTTGAGGGCACCAAAGAGGAGTTTCATAATGCAGAGCTAAAATTTCAGATAAGCTTTAAGTATCCTCTCACGCGAAAAATTTTCAAGGACAACAAAAACTTTTTCTTTACTTATACTCAGCGGTCCTTTTGGCAAGTTTATGACTTCGGCAATTCCTCTCCCTTTCGTGAGACGAACTATGAACCGGAGCTTATATATAGGCATCTTTATGATAACAAGGAGCATAAGGACAACAATTTTCTCGGTTTAAAAAAGCGTGTATTTATTTTTGGCCTTTGGAATCACCAATCAAACGGCAAGTCAGGTACAACATCAAGGAGCTGGCACCGGACTTATGCCAGTTTTATTTTTGAAAAAGCTTTAAAAAAAAATGATTTTTATCTTGAGATAAAACCCTGGATTCGCTGGCCTGAAAATGATGAAGACGATGACAACCCCAATATTGAGAAATTTATTGGATATGGTGAGATAACTGCAACATATCACATACATAACCATACAAAGAACCATACAGAGGATTGTGCAGAGGAGCATACAAAAGATCATATATTCAGTCTAATGTTAAGAAACAACTTCCGCGCGCACAACCGTGGGTCGGTTCAATTAGATTGGAGCTTTCCATTCTACGGAAATTTGAGAGGTTATGTTCAGTGGTTTAATGGTTACGGCGAAAGCTTGATTGACTATAACCATGCAGTCAATCGTGTTGGCATAGGTTTAATACTTTTCGACTGGCTGTAATTAATTTAGGGCACCCCTAAAAGGAAGGAAAATCAATGCGTATGGACGGACGGGCGACTGATGAGTTGCGCCCTTTGAAAATCACCCCTGATTTTATTAAATATCCCCAGGGATCGGTGCTCCTGGAAATGGGCGATACGCGGGTAATTTGCACCGCTTCGCTTGAAAACAGGGTACCGCTCTTTTTGAGGGACAGCGGGATGGGATGGGTAACCGCCGAGTACAGTATGCTGCCGGGCGCCACTGCAACCCGCAGCCCTCGGGAGGCGGCCAGGGGGAAGATGGGCGGGCGCACCCACGAAATTCAACGCTTGATCGGCCGCTGCCTGCGCACGGTGGTGAACCTGGAGGCGCTGGGTGAAAGAACGATTTGGATTGACTGCGATGTGATTCAGGCCGACGGGGGCACCCGCACCGCAGCCATTACCGGTTCCTTCATCGCCCTGTGCAGCGCCCTGCACAAGCTAAAAGAGCGGGAGGACATCAAGCTTCCCCTGCTGCATAATCTGGTGGCTGCGGTCAGCGTGGGAATTGTTGAGGGGAAGCCGCTGCTGGACTTGAATTTTGGCGAGGACTCCTCGGCCCAGACCGATATGAATGTGGTAATGACAGATTCGGGTGAGCTGATTGAAATCCAGGGAACAGCGGAGAAAACCCCTTTTTCCTGC
>QIFF01000035.1 GCA_003230635.1 bacterium
TCACAGTTGACGTGGTACTCAACCCGGCGGCCGGGGGAAGGTTTCTTAAATTGGTCGCCGGCCAGAAGGAATCTCAACAACAGGAGGTAAAGAGAATGGAGAAGTTGTTAAAGCTCTTAGAACTCAAGGCACCGGATTTGCTTGCTGAAATTAATCCGGAAACTGTAACCGAAGAACAATTGCTTGAATTACTGGGCAAAGTACTGGAACAATATTCAGGCGGCCTGCTGGCAGAGGCTAAGGAAACCATTAAGTGGGCGGAATGCCGGGCCAGCTTGCGGGAAAAATTGGCTGAAAGCCGTCTCCCCGCCTTGGCCGTCCAGCGCTTGGAAGGAAGGTTTTCCGACAAAATCTTTCAGCCCGGGGAATTGGAAGCTGCCATTGCCGAAGAGCGGCAATACCTGGCCAGCTTGAGCGAATCCGGACGGGTCAGCGGCTGCGGCGGGCAAATCCAGGTTGGTGACGGAGCGCAGCATAAAACCATAACCGCCCTGGACGGTTTTTTCGCCAATCGGGATATAAACCGGGTGCCCCGCTTCCGCTCCTTCCGCGAGGCTTACGTTAAGATTACCGGAGACGTCAACCTGACCGGCCAGTTGCGCGAAGCCAAAAATCTGTACCGCTTTGCTGAAGCCTTGACCAGTTCATCTTGGGCGGAAATCCTGGGGGACTCGGTTACCCGCAGCATGCTGGCCGAATACAATATGCCCAGCCTGCAGGAGTGGCGTAAGCTTGTTTCCGACATCACCGCTCCCAGGGATTTCCGCACCAATCGCCGTCTGCGCATGGGTGGTTACGGTGATCTGCCCACGGTAGCCGAAGCCGGCACTTACACAAACCTGACCAGTCCCGGGGACGAGGAAGCCACTTATGCCATCGCCAAGAAGGGCGGCCTGGAGGAACTCACCCTGGAGATGATTGCCAATGACGATGTAGGGGCTATACGGCGTATTCCCAGCAGGCTGGCCAGAGCCGCCGCTAATACCCTCTACCGCACCGTCTTTGAGGTGATCAAGGACAACGGGACGATTTACGATGCCTTGACCCTCTTTCATGCCAGCCACAGCAACCTCGGCTCATCCGCTCTGGATGCCACCTCGTTGCTTACTGCCAAGAAAGCGATGGGCCAGCAAACGGCTTATGGGGCTTCCACTGAGGTCTTGGGTCTGGTGCCGAAGAGCTTGTTGGTGCCGCTGGATCTGGAGGATACCGCTTTCCGTCTGACCAGGTCCAACACCATCATCGGGGCGGCCAACAATGCCGGCACCGAACCGAATCTGCATGCAAGTTACGACCTGGAGATTATTCTGGTGCCCTACTGGACCGACGCCAACGACTGGGCGCTGGTGTGCAACCCGGTCGATTGTCCTACCATTGAGGTGGGCTTCTTCAACGGCCAGGAAGAGCCGGAGCTGTTTGTTCAGGACACCCCGAACGCCGGCAGCCTCTTTTCTGCGGATAAGATTACCTACAAAATCCGCCACATCTACGGCGTCTGCGTCCTGGATTATCGCGGGATGTACAAGGCGGTAGTAGCGTAAAACACAGGGATGAGCAATGAGGCATGAGGGTTGAGTAACACACTCAGTCCTCAGCACTCATAGCTAAACAGGAGAATTATCATGGCTGTACCAACATATAGATGTCCGTTTAAGATTGATACTACTAACGACCAGGGCATTACCTGCGAGAACGTCAACTGTGCCGCTTATGACGGGGATGCTGAGCATTGCGCCATCGTAGAGTATGTTCAGCGTCAGTTAGTGGTAGGTGGCAAGAACAGTCCGAATAATCAGTAAGGGGTTTTTCATGCAGCACATAAACACCAGCCAGCGCCAAATCAACAAAAAAGCCTACTGGAAAACGGACAACCCGAATGTGGTGGTTGAGACCTGGACGGCTTCAGGTGAAATCCATCTTGACAAGCTCCAAAAGCGGATTGAGAAACTGGAGATGCAGATTGCCGGTGCCCATTCGCCGAGAGAGTATCCTCCTGGTGCCGATGAAAGCACCAGGGAGGCGATTGACTTTTGGAACAGCATGAATGTGCTGGATGTGGAGGAGTTAGAGGGGGAACTGGCGGAGAAAAAGTCATTGATGGGGGAAGTTAGTTAATGGCAATCACATACGACCAGGCAAGTAATAAAATAACGGTTACAGGGTATTCAGAAGCCACCCCTGCTGACTTTGATGATTTATATACTGAGGACACAGGAGCGACAAATGGCAGAGAGCTTCTGGGTGGGGCGATAGATGCCGACCCCGATACCTTTAGCCTGGATAATCAGCCCAAACCGGCTGATGACTTAGCAGTTCCCCTGAAAGTAAGCTGCACAGCGAGAGGTGGAGCAACTTGTGATATTTCCGGAACAGATGCTTGGGATAATGCTGTCTCGGAGACAGGTATTGATATTAGCTCCGGCTCGGCTGCCACTACCCAGAGATTTAAGACTGTCGATGCTAGCGGTATTAGTGTTAACGGGTTACAGAACGGTGACGATTTTGACGTCTATCAAGATAGATGGGGGGTTATATCTAAGAGAGGAACGATTTATGTAATTGGTTGTTTTCTAAGAATTGGGGACGATTCCACTACAACTTGGTTTGCAGATACAAAGAAGGTTATTGTAGCGGATGCCGCTCAATTCCAAACTGGGCATTTACAATCTTTTATTACAGTAGAAACGAATGCGACTTTCCGTCTCGGGACATTAGTGTCGGAGAGCGAAAAGCAAACAAGAGACGGGTGTCATCTTGTATATACCAGCCAGCCCTCTAGCTGGTGGGATATTAGGTTTGTTTACGGTAGCGGGGGAACTATTCACCTGTATTCTTGTACGGCGCAGGGGAAAGTTACCGGCTCAGTTGGAACAGTAACCTTGTATAAACCGGATAGGATATGGGATTTTGCGGGCAGTTCTGTTGGAATAGAGCGGGCCGGGGCAGGGCAAGACTTAAATAGGTTAACGCTTGACAAATGTAATACATTTGTCGATAACTCCAGCAGCATTAATGATTTGATACTAAGTCAAGGGTCTATCAGTATAGACCGATATGCAAGCGCTGATGTTTACGTTGAGAACTCTGAGGTTAAGCACTCAGTTATTGTAGACTCTTGGGACGCCTCCAGGGATGTTTATCTGACTAATGTAATCGCTACCCCTAGTTGGATAATGGGACTTGATGCCACCACCACCTCAAAAGTCTACCGCAGATATACCTTTGACCTAGAAGCAAGAGACAAGAATAATAATGCTATAAGCGGGGCATCCGTGAAATTAACAAAAACAGGAGAGTCGGATATAAATTTAACTACCGATGTAAATGGACAAATAACACAGCAAACCTTGAAGTATGGGTACTATGACCAGGCCAATGGTAATACAATTCAGAATGCGAGTGATTGGACTTTGACTATCCAAAAAGCCGGCTATCAAACATACACCAAGCAATTTACCCTGGACGAAAAGATTGACTGGCGGGTGGCGTTACTTGCTCCTGTTGCGAAGGCGCTGACATCCAGGGCTGAAAGAGAAGTATCCTTTACCGCTCCCAAGCGTGAGATGGCCTTTACCGCTTCAGGGAGGGAATTATAATCATGGATTTTTGGAAGTATCCAAATGAAAAATTTGAGATAGAGATGGACTTTTCCTCCCTGCTTGGAGCATCTGAGACCATCTCTACGGCCACAGTTACCGCCTACGACAAAGACGGGACGGATGTCTCAGCTACCCTGCTGGATGGAGCCACTAAAACCATAGATGGCGGCTCAATAAAAATTCAGGTGCAGGCGGGAACTGCCGGGGAGAGGTATAAGATCGTTTTCCAGGCCGATACTTCCGTGCCTCAGACCTTCAAAGAAAAGAGCTTGTGTGAAGTAAAGGAGTTGTAATGTCCAGTGCCGCCACTCTCAAACTGCAAGAACTAAACAAAAAAATAGGCCGAATCATCCAGGATGATGCCGATATTCTCAAGGGCAGCGAGATAGACAGCTTTATCCTGGAAGCCCTCTCCTATTACAGCAAGGACGCCCCTTATCTCAAGGTAGCGGATATTGCCGGTGACGGCGGGTATCAATACGACCTGCCCAATGATTGGCAGGAGGGATTTTCCTATATAGCAAATCCCGCTCATCCTGGAGCCGGGGGATTACAGCGTCTATAAATCCCCCAGCGGCTTAAAGCTGCACTTCTATACCCTAAGCCCGCCAGCAACCGAGACTATCAGGATCACATACACCACGCTGTACACTCAAACGACTATAGATTCCCTTCTCGCCCAAGACCAGGACGCCTTTTGTCTGCTGTCTGCCGCCCTGTGCTGCGGAGCAATAGCCCGGCGCTACGCCCAGACCTCGGACAGCACTATAGACGCCGACAGTGTCAACTACCGCAGCAAATCCGACGAATACGCCCGCCGGGGCAAAGAGCTTGCCCTGCGCTACAGCAACTTCATGGGCAAGAAAGACGGTACCCCCTCGGCAGCCGGCGGCAGCAAAGACTGGGACACCGATTATTCCTGGGGTGGAGACTTTTTGACCCATCCGAGGCGGGGAAGATGAGTAGGAGTAGGGGCTTTAGCCCCGTGAAAAGGAACACGAGCCTAAAGGCTCTACTCCGCATAATTTTAGCGGATAAAAAGGAGAACCCCAAATGTTGACCAAAAGAGCACTAATTCTGGCAAAGATTGAAACAAGTTACGCTACCGACCCCACTCCCACCCCGGCCAGTGATTCAATCCTGGTCTTTGACCCGGTGGTCAAGGTCAATGCGGACAAGCTGGAGCGGCCGGTGGTGCGCCCCTCTCTTTCCCAGATTCCCCATTTGATCGGCAAAAAACATGTAGAGGTCAGCTTTGCCAGCGAGCTGAAGGGTTCGGGGAGTCTGGGAGTTGCCCCGGAAATTGCTTCCCTCTTGCGGGCTTGCGGGTTGGCGGAAACCATCAACGCCGGGGTGGATGTGCAGTATGACCCGGCATCGTCCAGCCTGGAGAGCTGCACTCTTTATGTCTATCTGGATGGCTTGGTTCATAAAATCACCGGCTGCCGGGGGAGCTTTGAGTTGGTGGGGGAGGCGGGAGAGCAGCCCCGGATTAACTGGAAATTTCAAGGGCTGTATCAAACCCCAGTCGATGCCGGCATCCCCGCAGGGGCCGCCTACGACAGTTCTAAGGGGCTGGTTTTCCAGAACGCTACCTTTAGCTGGGGGGGGTATAGCGCCAATATCCAGCAGCTTTCTTTAAACCTGAATAACGAGTTGGCACAGCGGGAATCTGTTACCGCCACCCACGGCGTGGACGGTATAGAAATTGTAGGGCGCACCCCCGGCGGCTCAATCAATCCCGAAGCGGTGACCGAGGCCACCCGCCCCTTCTGGGCCAATTGGGAAGCCGGCAGCGGGACTACTCTTCAGGTTGTGATTGGAGACGCCGGCGGTAATATCATTCAAATTGATTCCGATACCAATGGCTGCGTCAAGGAATCCATTTCCTGGGGAGATAGAAACGGGGTGCGTATTTACGACATTCCCTTTGGTCTGTATGGCAGCAGCGGGGATGACGAGATTAAACTGACGTTTAAATAGGGTAGGAGCGGCATCTTGCCGCGAATTCATCGTGGCTGGAAGCCACTCCTACATAAGGAGGAGATACCATGCGCGGATTTGATCCAAATACCCCGCGGGACTATATAGTCCAGGATGAGCGGGGGCTTGCCCCGGAGCAGCAGAGTATTTTCAAAATCAAGAACCTGACGGTGCGGGAAGTGGAAAGACTCAAGAACAGCCTCTTTGCCAAGCAGGGTTTCGGGGAAAAGGCCACGGAGAAGCTTCTGATTGGTTCTCAGGAGCGGCAGGCACTGGAGATGGGCTTAGCAGGCTGGGAGAATTTTCTGGACCAGGAGGGCAACCCCATTCCCTTCATCCTGGCCAATTTTGACTACATCCCGCCCAAGTACCGGGCCGAGATTGCCCTGGAAATTCGCGGGGAAAGTGAATTGTCGGGGGATGAAATAAAAAACTGAACCTGGGGGTGGTAATCAGCCGGAATCCTGCTGAGTTTAACTGCCCCCGCTGTTCCCCCGCCAAGCAAATAGAAAACGGCTGTGAGCAGGATTCCCCAATCCCTAAGCGTTGGGAGATTGCCGGGCAGAGCTACCAGCGCTGTCCCCTCAGGTTGGTAACAGCTAAAACCTGGCTGGCAATCAGGCTTTATCAGCAGTATGAACGAGGGTTTTTACCCGTTTCCGGAGGGATTCTGGAGCAAAGCGCCGCCTTTCTGCAAGCGGTGGAAATAATTCAAGCCGCCCTGAGGGAGAGTTAGAAAATGCCGAGCCAAAGCGCAAAGTCAATTTTTGGAGCCAGAAACGAGTTACAACAGGCCTTGGGTAGTGACAGCAAGCTAATCAGCGAGTTTGCCCAAAAGCGCATTAAAGTCAAAGAAAGCACCCTAAAGACCCTGGCTGGTCTTGAAAAATCCCATG
>QIFF01000196.1 GCA_003230635.1 bacterium
TGAAGACCGGCACCATGGTGGATTATGCGGTCAAGAGAACCAAAACCCACCTGCGCAGCTTTAACAAGCTTTACGATGACATCAAGCAAAATAGCCTGGACGAAGAATGGCTCTGGGATTTAGAAAGCAAAGATAACCTCTTTCCGCATGTTAACTATCGCCTGTATGCCACTGGTTAGTTGAAGATTGAAAAATCTTTTCAGTCGTCAATTTTTGCCGCCTTGACAATACTCATTTCCTTTGCTATTCTTAATTTAAGAAATTTAGAAATTTAAAAGCCCAGCTACCAGTCAAGGAGGGATGACTATGCCCTTATTACAAATAAGGCACAATTTTCAGATTACCCTACCGGCTAAATTGCGCCGGGTTCTTGACCTCAAGGAAGGAGACCTGATGGAGGTGGAACTGCTCAATAACCAAGCTATTATCCTTAAACCAAAGGAAGTAGTAAGTAAGGGGCGGGATTTTTCTGCTCAAGAAATTGCTGCCTGGCTGGAGGAAGACAAAAACTTAATAGGACGCAGATGAACACTGATTTGGATATTTCGGCGTGTGTCACGCCGAAATAATTTGGGGCACATAGTTGTTTCGGCGCTGAAATCGCCGAAACATCAAAGTATAGTATGGTGAAGGTTGGGTTATAATGAATTGGATAATTGCTGGGTTTTACAACTAAAGCGAGTCTACGCTTCTTTTTATCCCTTTTTTTTCTTCCTGTTAAATCCCACCAATCCTAACAACCCGGAACCTAAGAGAAATACACTGGCAGGCTCAGGAATCGGGGTTAAAAGTACATATCTGGGCAAAGATCCGTCGTTAATATTTGCCCCGTAGCAAATAATATGGCCTGAGTATCCGCTAACATCGCTAGCTTGACTAAGTAACCAACCACTTGCTGGATCAATCAGGTCGTTCAGGTTCTCCATGCCACCATCTAATGTCCAACGGAATGCCCCCCCAGTAGTATTAGCTGATTCGCTACTGCCAACAATGATACTCCCATCAGCACTAACACCGCTTGCATAACTGTAAAAATCGCCACCTGGTAAATCGCCTAAACCAACCATCCCTTCAGATGCGGTCCAGCGAAAGGCCTCCCACTCGTAAGAATAATAGCTCATTTTACTATACCCAACAATCGTACTTCCATCATCACTAATGCTAGTGGCGTAACTATAAAAGCTCCCACCTGGTAAATCGCCCAAACCAACCATCCCTTCGCTAGCAGTCCAACGGTATCCTTCATATCCAGAGTTAGCAGGGTTATAGCCACCCCCAACAATCACACTTCCGTCAGCGCTAACATCACTCGCACCACTGCCATAGCCATCTAGGGCGACCATCCCTTCGCTAGCAGTCCAGCGGAACGCCTTTTGTTCATAACCAGAAGCATTTTCAATTTGGTGAGTTCCAACAATTACAGTTCCATCACCACTAACCCCATTTGCTTCACTTTTTCTATTAAGAAAGGGCTTACCGTCTGTAAAGTAGCCCAAACCGACCATTCCTTCGTCAGCGGTCCAGCGAAATGCTTCTGTTCCTGAACGTCCAACAATAACTTCTCCATTACTACTAATATCGTCAGCTTTACTTTGGGAATAACTTGACGGAAGATGGCCCAAACCGACCATTCCTTCGTTAGCAGTCCAACGGAATGCCTCGTAATTTGTATCTCCAACAACTATATTACCATTACCGCTAATAGCCTGGGCGGAAGGTGTAGTATCCTCTGGCAAAAAGCCTAAATCAGTAACCCTATATTCTATGGCGGCTTCCGAAATATTACTTGCTACGAGAAAGATTATGGCTAGAAAAATAAGACCCAAACACGAGATTTCAGGTTTCCTCATTACACATTCTCCCTATCATTACTTATTCCATTACGTTATGACAACAACATATATCATTATATAAAAGATTCAAAGACTGTCAATGAAAATAGTTAATAGTAATAATTTATGTTTATTTTTCAATCTATCTTGACAAAACGCCACTCCAAAAGGGCTCTTTCGTATAATATTTTATTGAATTATAAGGGACAACAAAGCAAAAAAATATTACAAATCGTTAAACGAAAGAAAGTATCCTTGATTTCCTTGCCCTCCTCCACAAAATTTCGTATAATAGATAGAAAGCGAATTGTTCAACTATTTCATACCACTAATTCATTTCTTTTCACTCAAAAAATAACAAAACTTCGTGTCCGCAAACATGAAAGCGAAATGTCGCCTTCCTAATATTTAGCGACATTTGTCCCCCCTTAATCCCCGCTGGGGAGAGGGAGTAGCCAACCAAACGGTTATTTCCACTAACTCCTAACTTTCACTAAAACCTCCCCCATCTTCTCCCGCACATATTTCTTTTCCTCTTTGGTTAAACTCAACATACCCCAGCTTCCCAGCAGCAGGATGGTGACCGGAATCAGGTGGGCCAACCCCAGGTCAAGCCGGCCGGCGATTATTAAGACTGTGAATGAGAGCAGGATTAGCCAGTAGTTCTTTTTCTCCAGGCGGAAACCTATATAATGCCGCATGTAGGGGAGAACCGCCAGCAGGTAGAGGACGTACATGGTCAGGTAGGAAACGGCCGCCCCGGTCAGGCCGTATTTGGGCACCAGCACCGAGGCGAGGCCATAAAAAATGAGGTACATGCTGAGGTCAAAGCCCAACATGGCTTTCAGGTTGGCCCGGGCCAGCAGGGGCAGGGCCACCGCCAGGCCGATGATGCGGAAGAAATCCCCCACAAACTGAATGGGCATGATTTGGGTAACCGGCAGGAACTTGTCGGTGTATAACAATATAATTAGGAACTTGCGATAGCTGATGAGGACGAAGAAAACCGGGGTCATTATCAGCAGCCCCAGCCGCAGCAGATTACTCACCTCGCTCCTGACCTCGCTTAACTGCTTGGCCTCGCTGATTTTGGTGAAAGAGTAAATATAAATAGTAGCTGATATAATAAGCATGGACTGGAAAGACATGCCATAGGCCGGCGAGTAAATCCCGTTGGCTTCAATTCCCAGGTTGGTGATGATCAGGCGGCGGAAAAGGATGGTAAGCACCAGGTATTGAACCACCTGCACCACTAAATGCACCAGGCCGTAGTTCATAACCCGCTGAATCGCCGCCAATTCAAATAGTCTGAAATCCCGCAGGCCCACTTTCACCGGGCAGTAGCGGTGGTATATCCACCAGACCATCAGCAGTTGGCAGGAGGTCAAGAGGATAATATTGGCGACCGCCCCCGGCAGGCCGAAAAAATAAACCATGGGCACTAAAAGCAGCACCGCCAGCGCGCTTTCCGCTACTATAAAAAAGCTGATTTGCTTGATTGGCCTGAAGGCATAAATCAAACTCAAATAAAAGCTCATCAAAATGGTTTGCGGGATGGCAAGGCAGGCAAGGGCAACCAGCTTGGTATATTCATAGCTGGCAAATAAAAGGAAGCTGATGCGGGCGGCAAAGAAATAGGAAATAACCGCCACCACCAGGGATAAAGCAAATAATAACCCCCCCAGGGTAACCACAATTTTCTTGATTTCCTCATAATCTCCCCCGGCGTTATACTCGCTGACATATTTGACGATTCCCTGCCTGGTGCCCAGGGAGTTAAACAAGGTTACCCACATGTAGAAAAAGATGATTTGATTGAAGATGCCCACCCCGTAAGGGCCTAAAAAGACTGCCAAAAATTTGGTATTGACCACCTTGAAAAACAAGCCCAATACCTGGGCAATTCCCAGGACGGCTGAGGCTTTAGCTAATTGTTTCATAAGCCCTCTTCAGCTTGCATCAGGCCTTACGGCAGCCAGAGATACATAAAATAGGAATTCAGGTTGGGGAGTGGACTGTTAAGGTAAGAGTTGACAGGGGTCTGTTGAGGGGCCATCCCCTTGGCTTGGGTATAAATATTGGCCTTGGGGCTGAAAGGGGGTTGGTATCTAATCACCCGCGCCTCAGTCAGGCCGGCTAATCGCTTGGCACTTTCAATGGCCTCGTCCAGGTAGCCGATGCGGTCAACAAGCCCGAGTTTCTTGGCTTCCCGGGAGCTTAAAATCCTCCCGTCGGCCACCCGCTCCA
>QIFF01000110.1 GCA_003230635.1 bacterium
GCTGCTGGCCCAACTTACATATTCCCCTGAGGATACAGATTTTCGCCCCCAGATAGAGGAACTGCATACCCTCCCGCTGCAGGCGCTTTTCCTGCCGGATTATTACGACAAAATCGTGCAGCTTGCCCCCCAGATGGCCTTTTATTGCCCGGAGGGGGAAGAGGATGCGCTGGAACTGCTGATTGAACAGTTGCCCCCACCGCCTGAAGAGGAACCCCTGGTGCCGGCAAAATTGCTTGACTGGCATCCCCGCCCCTTTTTTCTTGGCCCCCGCTCTTTTACCCGTCCGGGGCTGACCTTGCCTGCCGGGTCACAGGAAGAGCTTCCTTTAATAGCGAATTTTCCGCCCAAGCTTTTTTTGTTGGGCACGCATGGCTGGTATAATCCCCAGTTGCTCCAGGAGGGGGATAAGTTTCTGGAGGAGGCGGTTTTTGCCTGCGGGTTTTTTGCCCAGAATCCCTCTCCTTTGGTGCAGGATTTTCTACAAAAGTTTCGCCAGCGCTTCTGGGAGGAACCGGATTTACTGGCTGCTCAAGCCTATGACAGCGCCAGCCTGCTGCTGGAGACGCTGCGCCGAGGGGCGAGAACCCGCCAGGCGGTGCGGGATGGGCTGGTTCAGTTGGAGGATTTCGCCGGCTTGACCGGCAGCGGTTCCTTTGACCGGGACGGGGAAATGCAAAAGGAATTAGCTATGGTGGGCATCAAGCGGCGGCGCTTTCGCCCCCTGACGGGAGAGGAACCCTGGCTGCACCAGTTTGCTAAAGCCCCCTGGGGGATTTTTTTGAGCGAGAGAGACCTGGAGGAACTTTTGCCCTGGGATTTATACCACCTTTTGGAACCCCTGGAGTTGTTTGAAATGGTGCAACCCCTTGAGGGGGAAGGGTAAAGGCAACTTTTTAATTGACAAGCGGGGCGGCGTGAAGTATATTTTAATTGACAATTGAAGAAAAAAGTTCCCTCTCCCCGGAGGGGAGAGGAAGTAATAGCCAGTTTTCAATCCAAAACAGTCAATGGAAAGGAGGTCTTGGGATTTATGTTTAGAGCAGCGGCAAAAGTAATTGTCTATCTTTTCTTAGGGTTACTACTGACAACTCATCTGGCTTGGGCTGATTGGCGTTATGAACAGACTACCACCAATGAATACGTAGTGGGGGAAGGAAAAAAGCTAAACGAGGTCAGCCACCAGAAAGTCTATGTCCAGGGCAAGAAAGTGCGTATAGAAGACCAGGAAAGCGGCAAAGTGCTCCTGATTCGCTTTGATAAGGAGACCTTGTATAAGCTGGACACGAAAAAGCTTACTTATAGGGAAAAGAATTTTCAAGCCTTAAAAACTATTCAAGGACAACAGACAATGCAGTCCCAGCAGGCAACTCCCCAGCGTAACATAGGAATGGATGCCGCCCGTAAGCAGTTGGGCAAGATGGGCGAGGAGCTGTCCCCGGAACGGCGCTCCTTTATGGAACAGATGATGATGCGCCAGCAAGCTCGTATGATGGGGGCTGAGACCCAGATAGGGGAGAAAGGAAAGGTAGTAGTTAAGGAAACAAATAAGAGCAAGGAGATTAACGGCTTCAATTGCCGGCGGGTCAAGGTAGTGCGGGGCAAGAAAAAAATTATAGATGCCTGGGTAACCAGCCAGGCCGGGCCGAAGAACTACTTTAGCCAGATTGTTGGCACCCTGGATTTGTTCAAGCCGGAAGTTATCACTGCGGTGAAAAAGATAGAGGGTTTCCCCATTAAACAGAAATACCGCGTCCAAACCGGGAAGCTTGCCGGTGCCCTCCAAACTGTGGAAGTGGCTAGGATAGAAGAAAACTCCCTCCCTGAGGTTTTGTTTGAATTGCCCAAGGGTTACAAGAAGGCTACAGAATCCAGCGATGCATTTGCGGATGAAGACGAGGAAGAAAGTTTTTAAATTGGAATGGAGTAGGGGCTTTAGCCCCGTGAAAGGATCACGAGCCTAAAGGCTCTACTCCAGCCACTCGGTCAGCAGTGAGTTGGGGCGGATGATACTCTGGTTGCGTTCAGGGCCGGTGGAAACCAGGACAATTTCGGCCCCGCTAAGCTGCTGAATACGTTCCAGGTAGCGGCGGGTGTTTGCGGGGAGCTGCTCATAGCTGCTAATCCCCCGGGTGCTGCAGCCCCAGCCGGGTAACTCCTCATAAATTGGCTGGCAGTCCTCAACCTGCCTTATGCTGGCGGGAAAACTCTCCAGCCGCTTTCCCTCTAACTCATAGCCCACACAAATCTTTATTCGGGAATAACCGTCCAGCACATCCAGCTTGGTCACCGCCAGCGCCTTGATGTCATTTACCTGCACTGCATAGCGCGCCACCACTGCATCAAACCAGCCGCAGCGGCGGGCGCGGCCGGTAGTAGCCCCATACTCGGCGCCCTCCTTACGCAGGAACTCGCCTTCCTCCCCGTGTAATTCCGTGGGAAGGGGGCCGTTGCCCACCCGGGTGGTATAGGCCTTTACAATGCCCAAACAGCCGTCAATTCTGGTCGGCCCTACTCCCAGGCCGGTGCAGGCTCCCCCGGCGCAGGCGGAGGAAGAGGTAACATAGGGGTAGGTTCCGTGATCCACATCCAAGAAGGTGCCCTGCGCCCCCTCAAAGAGCACGCTCTCTCCTGCATCCATAGCCTGGTTGATTAGCCGGGAGGTATCCGCAATATAGGGAGCCAACTGCTGAGCGTAATCCAGACAGTTTTCATAGATTTCCTCCAGTTGCGCTTCCTGAGCGAGGGCGACCAGGTTGGCCTGAAGCTGCTCTCTTAATCTGGCTGGTTCCAGGAGGTCCCCCATCCTTAACCCTACCCGCGCCATTTTATCGGCATAAGTCGGGCCAATCCCACGCCCGGTGGTGCCGATCTTACGCCCTCCCATTTCATGCTCACTCTGTTGGTCCGCCAAGTGGTGATAGGGCATGATGATATGGGCGCGGTCACTGACAAAGAAACGGTCGGCAAATTGCACCCCCTCCTTTTGCAGCTTCTTCAGTTCCCTGAGCAGGGCTTGGGGGTCAACCGCTACCCCGTTACCGATCAGACACTTCTTGCCCTGATGCAAAATCCCGGTGGGAATTAAATGGAGGATAAATTGACGCTGGTCAATGCAGACCGTATGCCCGGCATTGTGTCCCCCCTGGTAGCGGGCGATTAGGTCAAAATGAGGGGTGAGCAGGTCAACGATTTTGCCCTTGCCTTCGTCCCCCCACTGGGTGCCCAGAATTATTATATTGGCCATGAAATTCCTCTAACAGCCGTCAGTCTGTGGTGCAGGCAAGTATTTCCTCCCCCCTTGTGGGGGAGGATTAAGGTGGGGGGGCGTGCCATCAATCACCCCCACCCTGACCCTCCCCCATCAAGGGGGAGGGAAGTATAGCCCTGCGCTACTGATAGTTACAAACACACCTGCTGCACGCTGTGTATATGGGGCAGTTTTTCCATTTGCGGTAAGAGCTTTGCCGGTACGGGGCTGTCTATGCGAAAGATGGAAATGGCCTCATTCCTGGTGCGGCGGCGCCCAAACTGCATATCGGCGATATTAATTTGTTCTTTTCCCAGGGCGGTGCCGATGTTGCCGATAATTCCCGGTTTATCCTGGTTAAAAAGGATTAGAATATAGCCGGAGGGGTCAAACTCCACCTTAAAGCCGTCCAGCATTATAATGCGGGGCAGCTTGCCGGCAAGGAGGGTGGCGGCGGCGACCCTTAAGCCTTGATCCGTGGCCAGTTCCAGAGAGATTTGGTTGCTATAATCCCCTTCCGACAACGGCTTGGGGGAAAGCAGTCTAATTCCCTGCTCCTCGGCCAGTGCCCGGGCGTTGACTGGGTTGACCCTGGTTTGCGGGCATAACCCCTGCATAACCCCTGCCAAAAGCTGGTTGTTTATTACCTGGGAATGCTGGAGCAATTGCTCTCCGGCCAAACCGACCTGGAACTGCTGTACCTTACCCACCGGCCCGAGCAATTGCCCCAGCAGCAGCCCCAGTTTTTGCCCCAACTCAAGGTAGGGCTTCAGCACAGCCTGGGTTTCCGGGGAAACGCTGGGCAGGTTAAGGGCGTT